>CALBXV010000682.1 GCA_937890045.1 uncultured archaeon | reverse complement strand
GTGAAAAATCAAAAAGAGATTTAGTATTATCACAACAAATTTTAAAAAGTAAAACGAAACCAAAATCAACACCAGCTGCACCAAAACCAGCTGCACCGACATCACAACCAAAACCAATAGATATAAGTGAAGATGCGGTAATGAAAACAAAGTTTGCATTAGATGTTAAAACTATGATTAGTGCAGCAGTTGGTATTGCATCATTAGTTGGTATGTGGTATGCATTACAAGCAGATATACAAGAAGCAAAAGAATTACCTAAGATTGGTAACATATATTCTCAAGAATATCCGTCAAGACCAGAGGGATATAATTGGCCGAGGTCTTATGAACAATATAAGGACAACGTTGAAGGTCTACAAGACGAAATGGATGAAGCTTATGGCAAATTAGAAGAATTTGAAGAAGCAATCGAAGAACTTGAAAAATTAGTGAACGATTTAAGAGTCCAAGTAGCAAACAAAAGGGATAAATAGTTATGAATAGATCACAATTAATTAAGTGGGGTTTTAAATTGTTATGTTTAGTCGGAATAACAATAGTATTATGTGGAAATATTGTTAATGCACAAGATAACCCTAAACCTAAATCACCAATAGAATCATTAACTGATGATAATTTTAAAAAGAAAATAGCAAAAGGATTTGTTCTTATTAAATTTACTGCCCCATATCAAATGGCTAAACTTAATAACAAATTATTTGATGGTGTTAAAGGATTCGAAGGGTGTGTTATTTATGAAGTTGACCATTCAAGTGTTAAGAAAGTAGTTAAGAAACTTAGGATAAGAAATTATCCATCACTGGCATTATTCCATAACGGAAAAAAGAAAGAAGTTTGGAAGGCTGATATGGATGGTGTTGTGGATATTAATAATAAAGAAATTAAAAAGGCAATATCAGATGCAATGGCAGGAGATGTATTCTAATGCCAAATAAAAAAGCTAAATCTCGTAAATATAAAAAACGCCAACTTAATGAAAAGTGGAAAAAAGAAGGTAGAACTGCTAATCAACATAAGAAATGGTTAGCTAAACAAGCTGAAAAAGGTACACAATTACCTGTATGGGGAAGACGATAATGATTAAATTAAAAAACTTAATAACAGAAGTAGTAAGTAAAGCCATAGTACGAAAAGTTATGCAGTTTCGTAATCCAAAGTTTATAGAGGCTGAATATATTCTCACACGTGCTACACCACCTAGGAAAGAAAAAGAAAAATTTAAAGTCAAGAAAACTTATGAAAATGAAAGTTTTTATTTTATAACTGTAGGTAGAGTTAAAGGAAGGCCAAAAGAATTTAATAATTTTGAGTTTGTAATAGATAAAAAGAAACTTAATATTAAGTTTAGAGCTAAAATGGGAATGATGCCAAATCAACTATCTGATAAAATTTTAAGTATTAAAGTGAGATAAAATGATTAAGTTAAAAAAATTATTAGAAAGAAACTCTGTTAAAATAGAAAAGTTAGATGATACTTTTACTGCACATATGAAAGTAATAAAAGGTGGTCATGGTGGACAAGCTGAAGCAGATTTTCATAAGTTGGAAAGAGCGGTTTCTAAAACTAAAGATAGATTAATAATAAGAAAATTTCAAGAATTTAAAAAAGCTCGTAAAAAAGCAGGATATGCAGGATCTATATTAACAAGAGCAATAAATATGCAAAAAGATGTGTGGAACAGATGAGTAAATTAGCAAATTTGTTAGAGGATATAAATATTCCTGTAAAAGTTGGTGATACTATTCTTACAGGTAGATTCAAAAATAAAAAAACTGTAATTAAAAAGATTGGTAAAGATGAACATGGAATGCCAACTATTAATGGTAGAAAGGTTGTTACCTTTAGAATGGGTAAGAAAGTTAATGTTTTTAATAAAGAAAATATTACTATTAATGAGAGAGTTGATTTTTTAGATAATGCTCAACAAATTGTTAATAAGCAAGGACTTAAATCAAAAGTTAAATTTGGAAAAGGTCCTAATAGAGGCGATTATGATTGGAATAAAGATATTGTATATTTAAAACGATCTTATAAAAGTTATAAAGAGTTCATCACTACTGTATTTCATGAGATAGATCATGCTAAAGATAGAAAAAAATATGGTGCAAAAAAATTCGAAAAACTATATCAGAAGGCTGGAGACTTAGCAGTTCATTATGGAAAAGACTTTCATGATGATAATAAGTTTGAAGAGAAGGCTGAAAGATATGGTAGAAGCATGGCAAGTAAATTTATAAAAAAAAGTTGACATTTTTTAATTTGTAATTGATATATATTACTACTGATAGTAACGTTACGATATATGGAAAGAGTTTTTAATCTGAGTGTTCAGACCAATTCCCTTTTGCCTATAATCAAATCATAATGTTATTACCTGGTAAGTTTAAAAGATCAAAAGATCAAAGCTTTTAAAGATCAAATGAAAACAAGATCAAGAAAAAACAAAGGTAAAAGACTTCAAAACGAATTTCGAAATCTTTTATTAGAGACATTCAAACAATTAGAACCCGATGACATTCGTTCAGCAATAATGGGAGAATCGGGTGAAGATATCAAATTATCACCAGCAGCTCGTAAACTCATTCCATATTCATTCGAATGTAAGAATCAAGAAAAACTTAATATATGGGAAGCATTATCTCAAGCTGAAGAAAATAGTGGTATTTCATCTCCTGTTTTGATATTTAAAAGAAACAGGAGTAAGACATACGCAGTTTTAGAAATAAAGGATTTTATAGACCTTATTAAATGAGTCAAAAGCTATTAAATTTACTGTCTAGGGTTTTAAATAGTGAAGCAAGAAAAACAGGACAACAAGACGAATATCTGTTTTGGTCTCCTTTCATAACCCACCATAAACCGAAATTACAACTTAACACAAAAACTTATAAGTGGCATTGTTGGGTTTCAGATCAAGGTGGATATAATTTTTATCAATTATTCAAAAAGATTGGTGCTTTACAGAAACACTTTGATGAATTGCGTGATATTGTTGGTAAACCTTCATATAAACGACAAAGTTATAAAACCGACGTTTCTAAAAAAGAAGTTAAAATAGAATTACCAAAAGAATTTATTCCATTAAGTAATGGTTCAAATAAAGATCCAGAATATAAAAATGCTGTGAGATATTTGAAACGAAGAGATATCACAAAAAGAGAAATATTGAAATATAATATTGGTTATTGTGAGGAAGGTTTGTATAGATATAGAATTATAATTCCATCTTATGATAAAGATAATGAATTAAATTATTATGTTGGAAGAGATTATTATGATGGAACTATGAAATATAAAAATCCAAGAGCGAGTAAAGATGTAGTTGGATTTGAATCTATGGTTGATTGGAATCAACCTGTTATATTATGTGAGGGTGTATTTGATGCTATAGCAATAAAAAGAAATGCTATTCCATTATTCGGTAAAACCTTACCACCAAAATTATTAAAAAGATTTATTGAACATAAAGTGAAAAGTGTTTATTTGATTTTAGATTCAGACGCTTTTAAAAATAGTATTAAAATTGTGAATAAATTAAAATCTATTGAAGTTGAAGTACATTTAATAAGATTGGAAGATAAAGATCCAAGTGAACTTGGTTTTGAAAAAACTATGAATCTTATAAAACAAACAGATACACCATTATCGTTTTCAGATTTAATGAAACTTAGATTGGGTGCTTAGTGAACATATACGATTTTTCAAAACAAAAAGATGTTGATAAGGAATACAAGTATAAAATTCTTGTATATCCAAACATTACTTATATGCAAGATTTGGAAAAGGATTCGTATGTAGTAGTTTTACGTAATGTTATAAAAGAATTAAACAAGATTCGAGATGATATTCATTGGACTATCTTATCACCTATTGAAATCCAATCATTAGTATTTGAAAACACAACTCAAATATCTATAAATCTACCATCATATCCAAACGCTATGAGAACACATTTTAATTTTACAGAAATCAAAAATGTATTAAAATGGAAGTCTACTGATTATGATGTTTTATATTCTCATCTTCCCGAACATACTGATCAGTTAGTAAATCTATTTCATAATAATACAAATCTAACACCGAAAGTAGTTGGGTATTGTCATTGGTATGAAGTTCCAGAAAATACTGCTTATAATAAAACTATGTTGATGGCAAACTTTGCAGGTATGTTACGTATGGATGAGTGTGGTGTTAATTCTGAATGGTTAAAGAGTCTTGTGTTAGAAAAAGCAAGTGATGTTTATCAAGATACCTATGTTAATATGTTAAAAGATATCATACAACCACATTATTTAGGTATTGATAAAGTAGATATGAAATCTAAACCAAAAGGTAAGAGTATTATATTCAATCATAGAGATAATGAATATACAGGATTTAGGTGGTTTATTAAACAGATGGATAAGCTGTATGAAAAACGACAAGACTTTACAGTATACACAACATTAGCAGATATAAATAGACCATATGCTAATAGAATGAGAATACATAGTAGAGACGAGTATTTAAAGTTTTTAAAGACTATGAGAGTGGGTGTAGGTTGTTTTAATAAGTACTCAGCATGGAGTATTTCTACAACCGATTCATTAAGTATGGGTGTTCCGTATGTGTTACCAAACAAGTTGTGTTATCCTGAAATGGTTGGTAAAGATTACCCTCTATTATATAATAAAGATTTTTTAGATAAGATAGAAAAAGTTTTAGATAGTGATAATGCTAGAGATAATGTAGTTAATTATCTTAAAAAAGATATAGAAACTTTTAAATGGGAATCAAGAGTTCCAACTTGGTTTAATAATTGGAAGTTTTTAGAACCAAATAGTTTTGATATGATTGGTGATGGTAGCGAATCATATAAAAAAATAGTAGATTATATACACAAAGAAAATTCAGTTACTAAAAAACAAATATTGGAATATATGGGTTGGGGTGTTAGAATTTCATTTAATTCATATAGAAATAGGCTTAGAACTGAAAAAACCATTAAATTTACAAAGGATAGATATGAAGTTATATAATAAAATTATACCAAGTACATATATATTACAAAATAGGGAGAAATATATATGTCTAACGATATTTGGGAATTTGGGGAAGGATATCATAAGGTTCATACGGAATCTATTGATGTTGCCAAAAAAATTGCCAAAATATGTAATACCGACAGTTCTACCGAATACGTTAAAGATGGAAACGTCTTTGCTTGGGACTTTGTAGTCGAAGATTCTTTACTTCCAAAAGTTAAGAAAATCGTAAGAGGACATATTGCAGCTAAAAGTTCCGTTTCGTAAGCTAAAGTATATACATCACATATCGGATATACAAATCCGAAATCTTAAAAGACATAAAGAATATGAAATAGTCTTTAATCGTCTTTATGAAAAGATAAAAGAAAATAGTGATAATGCAGTAGCATATATTGGTGGCGATATAGCGCACTCTAAATGTGATATGTCTCCTGAGTTAGTAGACCAATTATCAAGGTTATTCAAGAATCTTTCTGATATTGTTCCTACTATTATTATTGCAGGTAATCATGATTGTAATCTAAACAATCGTTCACGTCTTGATGTTCTAACACCTATAGTTAGTAATCTTAATCATCCAAATTTACATTACTTAAAAGATACAGGTATATATAAATGTGCAGATACTTCATTTGTAGTATGGGATTGTTGGACAAATGAAAAAGATTTTATAGAAGCTAAAGATGTAGAAGGTGATACTAAAGTAGTTTTATTTCATGGAACGGTAGACAAAGCAGAAACAGATTTAGGTTTTAAATTACCCTCTGATGTACATATAAAAAAGTTTAAAGGTTATGATTTAGGATTACTTGGTGATATTCATAAACGCCAATTTATTAACAAAGAAGAAACTATTGCATATTGTGGTTCTTTAGTTCAACAAAATCATGGAGAAGATATTGGTAAAGGTTATTTACTTTGGGATGTTCCAAAAAGAAAATCAGGGTATATTGAAATACCAAATGATTTTGGATATTATACAATAAACATTGATAATGGAAAACTACCAACAGATTTACATGATCTTCCAAAGAAAGCTAGATTAAGAGTAAGGGTTTCTAATACATCAGGAACACAACTTAAAAAATGTTTAGCAATAATTCAACACAAGCATGGTATACAAGAAGTAGTAGTTAATAGAACAGATATATTAACTGATAGAGTTAGAGATGGCAATAAATTAGATTTAGGTGATGTAAATAATCCTGATTTTCAATATGAAATGATTGAAGAATATCTTAATAATAATTTTTTAGTTGATAATGAAACACTTAAAAAAATAAAAGATATTAATGATGAATTAAATGGTTCTTTACCTATAGATAATATAACAAGAAATGTAGATTGGGTACTTAAACGATTTGAATTTTCTAATATGTTTAGTTATGGTGAAGATAACATAGTAGACTTTACTGCATTAAATGGTACGATTGGTTTGTTTGCTGCAAATGCAAGTGGTAAATCATCTTTATTAGATGCATTATGTTTTTGTTTATTTGATACATCAACAAGAACTTATACTGCAAATTCAGTTTTAAATAATAAAAGAAAGTCTTTTAAATGTAAAGTGTGGTTTGAAGTTAATAATCAAGAGTATGTAATTGAGAGAATAGCAAAGAAAAAAAGAAATGGTCATGTGAAAGTTAATGTAGATTTTTATACAATTAATGATAGTGGTGTTCTAATTTCACTTAATGGAGATCAAAGAAGAACAACTAATTTAAATATTCGACAAGTTGTAGGAACATTTGATGATTTTATATTAACAACTCTTTCAGCACAAAATGCAAATACTGTTTTTATAGATAAAACTCAAAAAGAAAGAAAAGAATTACTTGCTCAGTTTATGGGATTGGGTATTTTTGATAAATTATATACTATGGCAAATGAAGAGATATCTGAAGTTCAAGCAGTATTAAAAAACTTTAGTAAAACAAATTATGATGAACAACTTGCTGATGCAGAAAATCAAATTGTAATATTAAAAGATGATTTAAAACAAAAAAGAAGTAATTATAGGGAAATAGAAAAGAAAGTACATAAGTTACAAGAAGGAATATTAAATAAAAGTAAAAAAATTAGACCAATAGATGAAACTTTAACTGATATAAATCTTTTACAATCTGAATTAAAAGATAATCAAGAATTACACACACAAACTCAAATTTTATTTCAAGAGGCTTTACATCAAATTTCTCATATTGAGGAAACCAAAGAATTTACTATTAAACAATTAGAAGAATTAAAAAAAGAAAATGTATTACAGAAATATAGTGAATTAGAATCTTTTAAATATGATTATGAACAAATTAATATTGATATAGAAAATTTGAAAAAAGAAGTTAAACATAAGTTAGATAAGATTAGAAAGCTTGGTGATTTAGAATACGATACTAATTGTAAATTTTGTATGAATAATGTCTTTGTGAAAGATGCAAGAGAAACAAAAAAATTATTACAAGAAGATAAAGTTAAATCAGGTAAATTAATATCAAAAATAAATCAGTTAGACTCTCAAATAAAAGATTATGAACCGATTGAAAAAAAGAAAGAACAATATGATAAGTGTGGAGAATTATTTGAACAATTAAATAATGAATTAACAACAATTGAAGTAAAGAGAGATCATTTAGGAGAAAAGACTTCTTATCTTGATGAAAAAATTGAAAATGTACAAGAGAATATTCAAAAATATTATGGACAAGAGAAAGATATTATTTTTAATAATACAATAAAAACAGAAATTGAAGTATTAGAAACTAAACTTGATACGGAAAGTTTAGAATTAAAAGGTGCAGATAAAAAATTAAAAGAAACAGAGATAGAACTTAAAGTTTCAGAGAATCAAAAGAAAGAAATTATTAAGTTTATAGAAGAAGTTCAAGAATTAGAAGAAAAGCATGGAGCATATAAATACTATCTTGAAGCAGTTAAAAGAGATGGTGTTCCATATGAGTTAATTAGTAAAGCATTACCTGCTATTGAGGGTGAGGTAAATAATATACTATCACAGTTAGTTGATTTCACAATGACTTTTGAAATGGATGGTAAAAATATTAATAACTATATTGTATATGATACAGACAATACTTGGCCTCTTGATTTGAGTAGTGGTATGGAACGATTTATATCATCACTTGCTATTCGTGTAGGATTAATAAACGTATCTAACTTACCAAGAGGTAACTTCCTTGCTATTGACGAGGGCTGGGGAACGATGGATAGTGAGAATATTAATTCAGTATATAATTTATTTCAATATCTTAAAACACAATTTCAATTTACATTGATTGTATCTCATATTGATACAATGAGAGATGCAGTAGATACTTTATTAGAAATATCAAAAGAAGGAGATTACAGTTCTGTATATTTTGAACCTGTAAAATCAGCCTGATAGAATTTTTTTAGAGGGTTGACTTTTAAGAACATTAGTCGGTTTTTCTAATAAACAATTTTTCTTTATAAGTTGCTCAACAAGAGCATACATTTTATATCCATTTTCTCTACAATATATTTTTAGAATATCTCTATATTCTTTTCTTATTTTTATATCTACAAGTTTTTCCATGTAAATAAATATAAAATCATAAAATTTTCATACTTTTTTATGAAGTTGAAAACAAAAAGAGGTATATATGATATTTATTAAAGAATCAAAACGGAACTTTTATGATATTAGAACGCAGAGTTAGAAAACAAAACCTACATAAGTTAGACATTCTAATTCAAGATACCACCAATGAATTTTTACAAATTCTTGATATCCCTGACACTTTGCCAGAAGGTCGAAGTTCGTTTTTAATTAATGGTTCACCATTTTTAAAATTAACTACAGACGTTTTAGTTGAAATATTAGATAGGGATAACAATACTATATTTGTAAACCCTGTATTTGATCCTCATTTTGTTGCGATGGAAGGAACTGCTAGGGCTATTACAACTGAAATCTATCAAAGTACTCCTGGTGGAAGAGCATTATTAACAGTTGTTGGAGAACTTGATCATACTAAATTTTTAGGTGAAGTTCCTTTAACTCCTGATTTATTAGATCAATTAGCTGTAGAATCAGATCCACTTTTTACAGGTAATGTTTCTTTTGCTCAAGCAGTTTCAGAAAATTATTTTATACCTGAAGAGTTCAGAGGAGTTTATAATGTTAAATATACAAAAGTATTACATATAAATCCCAAAGCAAGAAATACACAACCTATAAAATTTTATAGAACACCACAGATACAAGCTAGAGAAATTATTAGAACAGAAGTATCACCATCAGAATCAATTTTTATAAAAAATGTAGTTGTATCTGATGGACAAATGAAAGGGTCTAGAGTAAATCCCTCTGATGGTTCTTTAAGATTAGTAGATCCTGCAGAAATAGCTCCTGTAAGATCTGTAATTGCTTGTGATAATAACGCACAAGGAACTAATAAAGTAATAGGAACAATATATAATAGACAGTATCCAGTTATATTAACTTCTGCTGATTCTTTTGGTAGTATTATTAGAAGAGATTGGGAATTTGGAGATCCACACGTAACGGCATCTCAGTATTTGGATACGTTAGCAGCACAAACTTATACTTATACCAAAGCTGGAATTTATAATGCTAAATTAGTTGTACATAGTCCTACAGGACAATATGATTTAGATAGACAATCAATAACAATTTCTAATCCACCTGCTCCAGTTGCAGATTTTACTTCACTTGACCCAACTACAAATACGGGAGAAACAGCTAAAATTACAGGTAGTATGGAGAATCCAAATTCAAGGACTTTTAGATTTAAAGATACTACCACTAATGTAGTGGATATTGTAGATCCGTTAATATTTGGAACAAAGTTTAGTAATTTAGATGATACAGAGTATAGTTGGTCTTTTGGTGATGGCAATACATTTAATGGTATTGGTAATACTGCAAGAAATCCTGAAAATACATATGTACAGTCGGGTTCATATAATGTAGCACTTACTGTTAAGAATGCATATGGTACTCAAACTAATACTAAAACGAGTAACAATCATATTTTAATTCAACCTTCTTTACCAACGGTAGATTTTTCTGTTGATTCAGGAAGTATTAGTCAAGCACAAGCATTATCTGCGGCATCCGCAACTGTACAATTTACTAATAATTCAGTTTATTATGGAGATTCTATTTCATATGCTTGGACTTTTAATTCAAGTGGAAGTACCTCAACGGCTGTAAGTCCAACTTGTATTTATACAGGTTCATATGCGGCAGATACTACTTTTAATGTAACATTAACTGCTACAGATAATTTTGGTAGAAGTGTAACTGTAACTAAACCAAATATGATTAGTATTACACCTTCTGTTCCTGTTCCTGATTTTAGTGCAAATATAAGAGAATTTACTTTAGGACTTGGTGGTTCACAACAAGTACAGTTTACAGACGAATCTACTTCAGAAACTAACTTAACATATGATTGGTATTTTAATGGTGCTACGACAGGAAGTAGTTTATTGACTAGTAATAGTTCTACTATTGAAGGTGGATTGACTGGAACTGTTTGGGGAAATGGGGCAAGTGATGGTGTAACTTTAGATGCATCTACAGCAACATATCATTCAGGTAATAAATCTTTAAGATTAAGAAATCTTGATGGTGTAGATTTAACTGATGTTTATACCTTTGGTTATGATATTGGTAATTCTGGAATATCTGATTTAAATACGTGGAAAGCACAATATAGTTTAGCTGATATTACTCAAGGTGATTCTTATACTATGGAATTTTGGGCTAAATCTGATTTACCCTGGTTATCACCAACTATTCTTGCAGGAATGTTTGGTGCTAATGCAAATGGTAATATTTTTGGAGCAGGTCCTACAGAAGATACTTGGGTTATAAAAGAATTTCCTGTTACTAATAAATGGCAGAAATATAATTTTACTTTTACTTTTAAGCACCCAAATAGTAAATACCTTACAATTCGTTTAGGTGTTAATGAATTAGGTCCATGGAGTGGTCATATTTATTTTGATGATATCTATGTTTATAAAGCTAATTCTACATTACGAAATCCAAAAGCAACTTATAGATCAAGAACTGATGGATCAAGGGGAACGGTTAGATTATCTGTAACAAATACAGCTGGAATTGAAAGATCTGAAACAAGAAGTAATTATATAAATACTTTAGTTGGAAAACCATCCGCTTCATTTACAATAGATGATACTACGGTACAAACTCAAGTTCCTATAACATTTAATGGTGCAGGTTCTGATTCATATTCACCAATATCACAGTTTAGATGGAATTGGGGTGATGGAACATTTTATAACACATATAGTGGTGTTGAAACTGCAACTCACAAATATACAACAGCAGGAACTTATACACCAAAATTAACTGTTTATTCTGCTGATGGTGCGTCTACTGAAGTTAGTGTGGGGAATGTTACAATTAGTGCACCACCTGCACCGACAGTCGCTTTAAATTTTAGTCCAAATTCTTATGATCAATCACAAGGAGAAACACCTCATGAAGTAGAGGTAGAAGCAGTTATTTCAGGGCAAGCAACTGCAAGTAATATTACATTTGGTCAAGGTGATAGAACAAATTCTAGATTAGGTTTTACTGTTTATGATACTCCTGGAACATATACAATTACTGCGACGGCTTCTGGGCCAGGTGGTAGTAATTCAGCAACCAAAACAATAACAGTTTCTGCACCACCTGTACAAATAGAACCTGTAGATGAAATTGAAGATCCCGATCCAAATTTATTTGATGAAACTTTATTAGCAAATCAAGCAGGTTCAAGTTTAGGAGCAGGTTCAGGTACAGGACAAGATCCACCTTCACCATATGGTAGTGGTGGTGGAGGCGGTTCTCCAGGTTGTGTTTTAGCAGGAACAATTCTTAGAACTTCAAGGGGAGAAATACCTGTAGAAGAAGTTACTGTAGATGACTTATTACTTTCTTATAATTTTGATAGTAAGGAATTTGATTATTATAAAATAGAAAGTGCGTGGAGTACTACTCAACCCACAAGAGTTTTTGTTGAAACAGAAAATGGCAAATCAGTAGAATGTTCAGATACACACTTATTCTATCATCCTGATTATAAGAACCAAGAGATTTGTGTAAAAGATTTAAATGTTGGTGATATAGTTTATACTATTGATGATGATGAAAATGTAATAGAAGATCCAATTAGAAATATTACTATTTTTGATGAAGAAGTAACAGTATATAACTTTAAAGTTCCTGTAGTACATTCTTATATAACTAATAATATTATATCTCATAATGCACAGAAATCAGAACCTGAAGGTAATAACCCATATAATATGCCATACTTTATGAATCTAGCTTCTCCTGAAACAGAAAATTTTGTGATTGAAGCAACTGGAGATGATTCTATAGATTTTACAAGACATATGTTGGGTGGAACATTACAAATTTTCCCAAACACAGGTTCAACGGATATGGATATTTTAAATTCCAATACTGAACCTTCTAAGAGGTATTTAGTAACACAGCAACCATTAGTTACTAAGATAAGAAAAATTAAAACTAATAAAACTATTGTTCCTGATGTAAACGGATTAATTGTTCAGAATAGATTAGATAAAGATAAAGGTGTTGTATTTAGAGAGTATCAAGATTTTGGTGCTAGTAGTTATTCGATGAGTTTTCAAAGACCCGTTACTGCTTCGTTTAGAGTTATAAATAAAAAATCTTTTGCAAAAGTAAATTTAACACAATTAAGAACATATTCAGGAGATGTATCTAGAGTAAAAGTATATTATCAAACTGCTGCACAGAGTGGATATAATCTTATTGGTGAATCTATACTTCAAGCACCTGAAATATTAGCAGACCCTGGTGTACGGTTTGGAAAGATAAAAATTGGATATTTTTCAGATCAAGGTCATTTAGATTATTATTGGTATAGTAGAGAAGGTTTCCGTGCAGGTTTTTGGGGTGGAGTAGATTCTGCAGATGGTGTTTTTGGTTGGAATACACCAACTGCTTCTTTAACACATCAAAAAACACCATATATAGATACTATGAAAATATCTGGATCTAACTATAACTACAATGAGGTAGTGGGTTTATTTCATAAGTTTCCAATGAGATTAGTTGCAGGAGTAGAATATACACTTAGATTTCAATTATCAGGAATAAAAAAGAAAAAACAATTGGATAAAGATCAAGCTGCAAAAATTGGATCTAGTTTTCCAGCAGCATATAAGAGTGAAGCTAAAATAAGATTTTATGTATCGGGTTCAAGTTTAAAAGCAACTACACCATATGGTTATGATTTAGGTTATGCAGAATTAGAAAGCGCTGTTTCAGAATCTTATGATTATGTAGAACATAATTTTAGGACTACTAAAAATGGTGATGGTAGATTACAATTAGTTGCTGAATCGGGTGAGTGGTATGTAAATGATTTAAGTATTAAACCAGCAAGAGAGAGTGGATTTAGTCCTGATTTTTCATCATTAGTGGTGCCAGTTCCAGAATTGGCTCAAAAACCAAGTGATATAGAATTTTATGCAGAGTTTTTTGATTTAAATAGTAATGTTGCTAATATACTTGCAATAGGTAAGCAATCAGAATTATTTCAAGGTTCTTCTTTAGTTATAGAAGGAATTGATAATACAATATCTGGCTCATTATTTTTAGGTGGAGATACAGAAGGATCAGGTATTGAGGTACATGGTGGTTCATCTTATATAAGAAATATTGGATACTTAGGGTATAATAGTGCTTCAATGACACAAACTCCTGAAATGCCTGAAAGAGGTAAAGCAGGATTTATGCTTTGGAGTGGATCTTTATTAACAGATATTACTGATGAATATAATTTAGGTGATGTTGGTTTTGAATTACATGGTGGTCCAGGAGTAAGAAATAATACAGCAGGTGCTATGAGATTTCGTTCATCTACAGGTAGACTTGAAGTTACGGGCTCAATTGTAGCAACTGATGGACATTTTGCAAGAAATTTTAGTGTAGGAACGGGCTCAGAAGCTATAGAAATTTCTTCTTCTAAGTTTATAATGAAAACAAAAAATTGGAATCATCCAACTTCAAGTGCAGGTTGGGCTATAAGTGGTAGTGGAGAAGCATTTTTTCAAGAAGGTCAGATAGGTGGTTGGCAATTAAAAACATTAGATAGGGGAACTGTACGAGAAAGAGCAGTTTTAAGTGGAAGTAATATAACATTGGATGCGGGTGGTGCAGCACTTTATATGTCTAATAAAGGACCAGGTTCAGATCAAGTAAATCAGTTTACAACTTTAGCAGATGAATATTATTTAGATTTTACACCATCTCAAAGTGAGGCAATACAATCATCAGATTATTATGTTTCATTTGGACCTAAATTTAAAGTAGATAAAGATGGAACATTATTTGCAAGTGGTGCAAAATTTGTTGGAACGATAACTGCAAGTGCAGGTTTACTTGGTGGATTTAATATAGGTTCTGCTTCTATGTATGCAGGAGCACCAGAAGGTGCACCAAATTTCTTTTTAAGTGGTTCTGCGACAGGTAATAGTGGTAAATCTTCATATTTTATATCTTCTTCAAGATTTCAAGTAACAGCAGAAGGTGATATAACAGGTTCACAAGTTTTATTTACAAGTGGTAAAATTGGTGGGTGGTCACTTGCTACTACATTATCAGCAACAAATATTTTACTCGACCCTGCTACACCAAAAATAACATTAGGTGATAAATTAACATTAACAGATAGTAACTCAGGATTTTATGCAGGCACAGACGGAATAGCATTGGGTGCTAATTCTGTATTTAAAGTTACATCAGCAGGTGTATTAACAGCAACGTTAGGACAAATAGCAGGATTTACAATAGCGACTACGGGTATAACATCTACAGGAATTGGTGTACATCCAAGTGGTCAAACTCATGCATTTACTGCTGGCTCAAGTAATGAGTTTAGTGTAAAACATAGTGGGCAAGTAAGTGGTTCAAATGTAAACTTTACAGGTGGTAGAATTGGTGGTTGGGTAGTAAGTAATACTCAAATTACAAGTAGTGGTTTAGTTTTAGATTCTACAGGAGATATAAGGTCAGCTAATTTCCAACCAAGAATTACAGGTTGGAGAGTATCATCACAAGGTAATGGAACTGCAGAATTTGAAAATGTTCGTATAAGAGGAACTTTAGCTACTACTACTTTTGAAAAAGAAACTGTAAATGCAGTTGGTGGTCAATTGTGGGTTGGTAACTCAAGTGTTATATCAGAATCAATAGGTCAAACTCAAACAGATTTATTAGTAGACAATATCAGCGGTTTTCAGAAAAATGAAATTTTAACAGCCAAAAAAACCAATCCTACAGGATTTACTAAAGAATATATGTTGGTTACAGGCAGTAAAAGAATTAATCAATCATCTGATACTGATTTTTCTGGTCATCTTCATGTAACAAGAGGATATGGTTCTTCAACTTCACAATCTGTTTTCCTAACAGGTTCATTATTAAATGAAGGAAGTGGTATAAGTACAACAATTGGAACTTTTGGTGTAGATAATTTCCAAGGTCCTACAGCCGACGCACCCGCATTAGTATACAAGTTAATAAAAATTGATGATGAAAAGATGTTTGTAACAGGATCTACAGCAACAACTATTTCAGTTGAAAGAGGTGTTGATGGTAGTGTAAAGGCTACTCATACGAATAATGCAGGAATTCTTGTAGCAGATGACAATACTTCATTTTTAAGTGGATTAGTTTCACCACAAACAACATACGATCCAGGTCAAGTATTAGTAAGTACAGGTAGATATATAGGTGGTTCAGGAAGTAATACTACAGGTAGTGGTTATATTAGAATAAATGCAAATCCAAAAGATGGTACTACACCATTTGTAGATTTTGTTGAAAGAACAGGTAGTGGAATTTATGATGTTAAGTTAAGAGCAAGATTAGGTGATTTAAGTGGATTAGTTAATACAGCATATGGTACTGCGGTAGCAATGCCAAAAAATCCAGGATTTGGTTTAGCAAGTGAAAATGTATTTTTAAGAGGAACGATAAAAGCAACAAGTGGTTCTATTGCTGGAATCAAAATGGAAAGTTCAAAACTATGGACAGGAACAGGTACACATGGGAATTCAAATACAGGGTTTTATCTTGATAATACTGCTAATTTTAGTTTAGGAGATAAGTTAGTTTGGAATTCAGGTACAGAAACATTAACTATAACAGGTACGATAAACATAACGGGCGGGGCTTCTGATGTTTTTGCTACTCAAACTCAAGTAAGTGCTAGTGTAGGTGAGGCAAGTAGTTCAGCAATTTCTGCTGCAGATTCTGCTTTGTCTTCGGTATCGGGTTCATTTTCAACAACCACAACTACAACAAATACAACCGCAACGGCTTTGGCAGGTACAGTAACATCAAATTCTTCTTCTGCCGCAGCTGATTTAACTACAACAAATACAACCGCAACGGCTTTGGCAGGTACAGTAACATCAAATTCTTCTTCTGCCGCAGCTGATTTAACTACAGCAGATTCTAAAATAATGACAGATGCTACAGGTAAGATTGTAGAAACACCAAGTAGTGCAGGATTGAGTGGATTAATATTAAAATCAACTCATATGGGATATGCTAGTAGTGGTACTTTTAATTCTTATATAGCAAATGATGGTTCTTTTAAATTTCAAGGTGCAGATAGTGCTAATCTTATTAGTTGGAATGGAAGCACAGGTAATTTAATTATAAAAAGTAATGAAACAGTTTTAAGTGGTTCTTCTGTATCATTATTAACACCTAAATTTTATTTTGGTCAAGGTAGTAGTACATATTTAAGTGGTTCAAATGGTAATTTAGAAATAAGTTCATCAGGTTTTGCTTTGAATTCTTCTGATGGTAGTTTTAAATTAAAAGATAAATTGGTTTGGGATGGAAGTAATTTATCAATAGTTGGATCAATTACTCTTTCAGCTGGAAGTGATGCTTCTGCGGCTCTTCCTAGTGGATTGGTTAGTGGTTCAGAACAACTTGCAGATGAAATTAGTGGTTCAGTAACAGGACACTCTTCTGTTACAACGGCTCAATCTACAGCAAATACAGGAGTTACAAATGCAGCTACTGCTCAAAGTACTGCTAATACTGCTGAAACAAATGCTCAAACAGGAATAAGCAACGCAGCTACTGCTCAAACTCAAGCTAACACGGCAACTACAAATGCTGCGACTGCTCAAACGGCTATTGATTTAATGGAAACACGAGTTGTTATAGATAGTGGTGGAATGGAATTACGAAGGGAAAGTGGTCACAAAGTAGCAAAATACGGAACAACTACATACTTTTATGATGGAACAACATCAGAAGTTGTAAAATTACAATTACAAGCAGCAGGTATAACTTCATATGGAGATACTGCAAACCAAAAAACAACTCTTGATAGTAGTGGACTTACAATATATGATGATAGAAGTGGGGCAGTAAATATTGCTAACTTTGGTGCTACAGTTAGAATTGGTGAAGACCATGCGACAAAAACTGCTCTTAGAGTTGACGGCAGTGGTAATCTTACAATTGGACCAAATACTGGAACTCAAGCCGTTAGTTTGACTGCTGCAGGTGCTTTAACTATTACGGGAACAGTTAACGCAAGTGGTGGTACATTTACGGGTAATGTTGATGTGGATGGAACACTTACTGCTGGAACTGCTAAATTTGGTGAGAATGTTGCAAGTACTAATGATGGTATTTGGTTAGACGCAAACAATTATTGGTACGATACTGGAGTTATGAAATCTACATCAGGTACTATCGGTGGATGGACAATTGGCGCAACTTTATCAGCAACAAATATAATTTTAAATCCAG
>CALBXV010000681.1 GCA_937890045.1 uncultured archaeon | reverse complement strand
AATTATTCATAATTAATCCTCTCTAATTCCGTTTCCCCAATCAATCACAACTGGAAATCTTGGGATACCATCTGGTGTTTTCTCAAAATATCTACAAGTTACCCATGTAGGCTTATCTTCTTGTTCTAAGAGTGCTTTCAATGTTTCTTGATTGCCTCTTACACCACTTTTGAAGTTTCTTCCATCGCCAAGTTCTAGTTCAAAGTGTTTAGCATATCCTGCCCAATTACCTTGTCCTTCTAAAACATTGATAACATCAAATTCTTCTGTTATAAATTCTTTTCTCTTGAGAAGATTTTTACTTCTCTTATTTTCGTAAGGTGTATCATTACGAACCATCTGGCCTTCATAACCAGCTTCTGTATATTCTGAATACTTCTTATCAAGCTCTTCTTGAGTTTCACACAAAGTTGTTTCAACAAATCTTAATGAATCTTCATCAGGATTATCTTCACCTATAAAGAAATTTCTTACAGAAAATATCTCAGTCGGATCATTAGTATTGAAACTATCGTAAATATGATATTGAACTTTTTCAAAACACTCTTTTGCTTCTTCTGCTGTCGGTTTTACTTTCCTAACAAGACTTGTAATCTTGTTGAAGTCTGCTTTTAATTCGTGATTATAAAGTTCACCATCTAAAATTATATCTGGCTCTTCTTTAAAAAATTCTATGAGATCATGTTCAATGTGTCCACAAGTATTAATCGCTTTACCTGCTCTAGTGAACAATCCGTCTTTAGTTGCTATGCATCTAATGCCATCTAACTTCGGCTGACTCCACCCAAAGTCCTGTGGTCTTTTTGTATAATCGTGAGCTAGCATGGGTTTAAACTTATCGTAAGAGTCAACTTTTTCTATATCTTCAAAATATTCTTTTTCTTCTTTCTTTTCCCACTTAGCTATCGCTTCTTTCTCAGCTTGTTCAGAAGGCGTTGTTTCATTGACTTTTCCGATATTTTTACCTTCTGTAAGTTTCCATTCAGAAGATACCATTTTGCCACCTTGAATTCCAGCGACTGTTCTATAACCAGGAGCCATTACTCCCTGTCCTGTCCATTCAATATTATATTCTCTAATCTTACCATTAGAATCTCTTTTGTATAGTGTATTTAGTCTATTTATCATGCTATAGAAATTTCCCTCCCCTTCGTCAAGAATAGACTAAGAGAGGGAAACGCGAGGTAATTGTTAAAATGCTTTTTCATCTGTATCTGGTTTGTCAAAATCGTCAAATGCGATTGGGTCTAAATCTTCACTCTTTACTTCTGCTGCTTCCAATTCTTCTTCGATAGGCTCTGCATCTATTTTAGTGTAGAGATCCAAGAATGTCGCTTTTGTTTCAGTATCGAACCTTGAAACACAAAGTTCAATTGCTTTCATTTTGTCTTTGAACATTGAGAAAGCTTGTGAAATATGGACTAGGCGCCTTGTTGAAATTAGTTCATCAATTGCTCCTTCAAAGAAAGATTTTCTGATAACATCTGCCCAAGTTACTAGGCAATTGATGTAATCTTCCATTCCAGGAATTTCCAATCTTTCAAATTCTTTGAAAAGAATTTTTTTCTCAATTGCGTTAGATGGATATTCTTGCTCCATTGTTATGGAGAACCTTTCCAAGAAAGCTTCATTCAAAATGTTTGTTCCGATAAATCGGCCATCATCAGAGCCCTTTCCTTTTGTATTCGCTGTTGCGATTATTGTAAATCCTTTCGCTGGGGTGATATACTCGCCAGTCTTTTTGTTAAGATATCCACTACCTTCAAGAATGGACTGCAAACACATGATCTTGTTAGACGCTAAATCAATTTCGTCAATAAGAAGAACGGCGCCTTTTCTCATTGCTTTGAGAACTGGACCTTCCCTGAAAACGATATTGCCGTCAACCAAAGTGTTGGATCCAATCATATCATCTTCGTCAGTTTCGACTGTAACATTGACCCTGTAGCATTCTCTTTTGAGTCGCGCACAGACCTGTTCGACCATCATTGTTTTACCATTTCCTGATAAACCTGTGATAAAAACTGGGAAAAACAATCTTGAAACCAAGATTTTTTTCAGATCCCTGAAGTGTCCAAATGGGACATATTCTTTGACTGACTCAGGAATGACTATAACATCACTTTGTAGCACACCAACAGTCCCAACTGATGGATTGCCGACTGGAAGATCAATTACTTCCGCTGTTGCTACTCCTGCGAGCTCTAAAGAATAAGTGCCGTGTCCAACTCGATATTCTGGTTTTAGTAACCAAGATGGAGTTGGGCATCCTGTTTCTGATACGATTTTCCTGACCTGTGCAGTGGAGAATTCCACTTGGCCTGGAAAAACGATATTTGCTGCATCTATGAATTTCTCATGTTGTGCCGTAATTTTAATCATATTTTTTTCTCGCGTTTTTTCATTATGTATACATTATAACAAAAGTGTACCTGCGGTTTCAAGTTTTTCTTCATACCGCCATCTGCTCAACAAATTGGTTGAGAATTACCCTTTGTTTCATTTTATTATTTCCTGCCTTGATAAGAGCTCTTTTTAATTGACCCTTTTTGGCTCCAATATCTACATTAAGTTCATCAGCTTTGTAATCAATATTGATTTTCTTTTGATTGATAACGATGGACAAGTCATATGCTCCATCAGTAAATGATGTTGATAATTTGTTAAATTCTTTTCTTTTGTTTAATGAGTATTCATCATAACCCTTCATTTTAGCTCCACAGAAATTTTCTACATTACTGAAGAAAGCTGCGCCACCAGTTTTTGTTAAGTAAAACCCGATTGTTCTAACATTTGCTGTTTCTTTAAGCCATTCTAACATTTTTTTAGTTTTGCTATCATAATACCTGCCTTCTGAGGCTGTCAATGGAAAGACTTTATTAATCTTCCTGTCAACTAAATGAGCGTTGTAATCACTAAAACAATTATGACTTTCACCATCAGTCAGTGCTATGAAACTACAAATATCTAACCCGTAATTTCGTTTAAAATCTATTAAGTAATCTCTCATTACTACTATTGTTGCATCTAATGGAGTTCCACCCAAGTTTAGTTTAGTTGGTGCATACCAATCAGAATCATATGATTCAGATCCATCTTTTTCATAACGATAATAATAGTCAGTAGATGCTGCTAATTGGAACCAATTTTCCATATTTCGAGTAAACTCAGCATTTGACATTTTTTCATTGAAAATTTCAAGAAGTGCAAGATTGCCTAAGTCCCAATCTTCCATGCCGTCATTACATCCCTTTGCTTTACCATAAACTCTTTCGCTTTGCCAATCTTGATATGATGTCATTTTATCTTCACCATCAAATTTAGGCTTTGAATAATTATCACTAAAAGCAAACAATCTAAATGGAATTGACAAACGTCTGCAGAACATTGAAAGTAATGCTGCCTGTTCTACTGTTGGTTTTACTGAGCCGGACATTGATCCAGACCAGTCAATTACCATTACAACACCATGATTTTTACCATCTGGTGTTACTTGAACTCTGTTGAAAATATCATCTTTTAATCTATACAGATGCAAGCGATCCATATTCAGTTCACCTGTTTTAGCGCTATAACTTCTTTTATAGTCTGCTGCTGCTTTTTTCATTTCAAATTCTTTGACCATGTAGGCAATGATTTTTTTGTTGCTATCTACAAAGTTTTTCACATATGCTTCAATAGGTTTTCTATTTAATTCTTCTTGGTATTTATTTGGTTGAGGCTTATTGATTAATTCATCAATTTCTTTCCATTTGACTGTAAAATTACTGTATTTGATTTTGTTTGTTAATTCGTAGTGCTTAGGCTCTCTGGTTAAATAATCGGATTTAAATAAACGACCTTCGTTTTTTCTGAATGATTCATCAGTTTCAGATTTGTTTAATTCATCTGCTAACTGCTCTTCTGGAGATTTTCCACCTTTTGAACCAGGATTTGGCTCAGAAGCTTCTTTAGATTCTTCATCAGATTCTTCATCAGATTCTTTTTCAGCTGCTTTCTTATCAGCATCTTCTCCGAAAAGTTCTTCATCATCAACCGATCCACCAAAAGAATCAGTTTTACCAGAATAAATTTCTTTACCTTCCTGTTCAGCTGTATCTTCGCCTTCAACTTGAATTGTAATAGTCTCACCAGAAGTTTCGCCTTCATCTGAAGGATCAATTTCAAATTCTTCCATCAATGCTTCTAATTGTTCTTGAGTCATTGACTTCATTTCTTCATCAGTTCGTTCTTTTTGTCGATCAAAAAGCTCTATGGCCAATTCCATGACTTCATCAAAAGTTTTGAGATTTTTACACCTTACAATATAAGGACGCTCTTCATCTGAAAATTGAACTCGTGCTTGAGATCCGATTTTAAAATGAATATTGATTTTATCAATTAAGTTAAGTTTTGATAAATCCTTTCCTTTAATACTAAAGAAATCGTCAAATGCTAATTCTTCATAGCCTTTGTAAAAAGACCTGCGAAGTCCTGGATATTTGGTTTTGATTTTATCTTCAATGCGACAATCTTCAATCACATTTAAATAGCCTTTAAACATCATACCTTTTTCACAAACTGCATCATGCCAACCTTCAGCTGGAGTATTTCTAGCATGTCCAACTTCATGTCCCATAAAAAGATCATAGAGCTCAGAGCTCATATTATCTTTTAGGATTGGACAAACTAGTGTCCTTGATTTTACATCAAAATATGCTGTTGGAACTTTTTTATGAAGAACGGTGATGTTCTCAGTTGCCATAAGTTTGGCTAAAATGTCTTTATTTGATAATTCTAAATTTAACATGGGCCGTCTGGTCCTTCATCAAATCTTTTATTCGCTACCATATCTGCTAAATCATCATGTGTTATTACAACATTTTTTACAACAACTGCATCAGTATTGAAAACTGGTTTACCCGTAATGTCTACTTTAAGGTTCAATTCAACTGCTAATTCAGCAGACGATAATTCAAGTGCATCTTCAAAATGACGCTCTAAAATCTCTGTATTTCCTAAGTGGCTCATTATGTGCAAATCCTCATTATGTATATAGTATAACAAAATAGTACCCGCGGTTTCAAGCAAAATTTTTTTAAAGGAACTCAAACCAAGAAGTTAAAATGTACTTATCTGACTCAGATTTTCTCCCACAATGATAAAAAGGTAAACATGGTGGCCATATTGCCACTTTGCCTGTTTCAGGTTGTATTGCCGTACCACTCATTGAAAAAACTGTTTGGCCTCCTTTTTCAACATCATTCAGAAATACTATGACGGCAAGGTATATCTGGGTGTGATTTGGGCCAGACTCTATATGAACTGCAGGGTAGCCTTTATCTTCTGATGTATATTTTTGTATCTGTAAAGAACGAAATCCTGTCTGAAACATTTTTGTCATAGGTTCATCTGCGGGCATGTAATCGGTATGACAAAGAGTATGTAATTCTCTTTCATACTTTTCACCTAATGGATATATTAATTCATGTAATAACTGTTTATATGCCACGGCTTGTGGTCTTGGATCACCCATAAGTTGCATTTCTTGGGATTGTTTTCTATGATCATCTATTCTGAAGGTTATACTTTCTTCAAAAAATTCTATCAATTCTTTACAAAGAACTTTTGGAACAATGTCTTTGTATTCTTTTATTACTTCTGAAAGGTATGTGTCGTGTAATTTCATTATAATGCAAATTTAGTTTGATGTTGATATTTTTCTTTTCCACGAGCTCTAAACTTTTTTATCTTTCTTGCCTTTTCAAAGGCTCTTTGTCTAGACAACTCACCTAATCTGTCTACAAAAAGTATTCCGTCTAAATGATCTAATTCATGTTGAAATACTCTAGCCGTCATTCCACTTGCAAGTTGGCCTTCTTGTTTACCATCTTGATCTAAATATGATATCGCTACATGAGATGGTCTAACAACTCTTGCAAAAACATCTGGTAATGAAAGGCATCCTTCTTCCATTGTATTCATTTCTGGAGAAAAATCTTTTATCTCTGGATTGAAACAAACAATACTCTCTTTTTTAGTTTCACCTCTCATAGCAAAAACCCTATATGAATAGCCTAATTGATTAGCAGATATGCCTAGACCGGAATTTTTCCACATAGCGTCCACAAGTTCTCTTACGAACTCTTTAGTATCTTGCTCAGGGTTTTCGAATGACCAATCTTCGGTTACTTTTTCTCGTAACTTTTTCACTTCTTTAATTATCATAATATTATAATATATAAAATCCTATACAGTATCCCGTCAAAAACATAATTAAAGCCTCAATTGGATGCTCACGCGACCACTCCCATACTCTTTTGAAGTATGCTATCATTTTTAAAACTTCTCATTTTCACACCACTCTTGAAAAATTTTGAGCCTTCTCAAACTCAATTACATTATTAAACTTCTCATTCATGCTGTCGCCTTTATGACTTATAATAAAGGTGTTAGTATCATTTCCTAGAGTATTTAGTATCTTTAGAAATTCATCAGTTCCACCCTCATCAAGTGAACTGTCGAACACTTCATCAAGCACCAATAAATTTGTATTAACAGAATTTTTTAACTTAGCTATACTTCTCCATGTAAAGAGTAGCGCTAAGTCTATTCTCATTTTCTCGCCTTCGCTAAAAGATGAATAAGTAAATGTATCTCTATATCTAGATTTAATTTGTTCGTTGAATTCTTCATCAAGTTCAAACTGAACAAAAAACTCCATACTCGCTAAGTATTTATTAATTAATTTATTCATGATTGGCAAATACTGACGAATTATTTTAGTTTTTATACCAGAATCTCTCAAAAGTATCTCTGCTAGATCATAATAGTGCCTTTTATCTACTAATTCTTCTTCCATGCCTTCTAATTGTTTGTAAGCCTTTCTATACTTCTCTAATTTTTCTTTATCTTCTTCTGCATGTTCTTCAGCTTCTAATTCATTCAATTCTTTAGTTAATTGTGATCTATATCTTTGACCAGCAGTAATATGACTTTGTTCTTTTTGAATATCTGTTTGTATTCTAGTTATTTCTTTATTGATTTCAGCTATTTCTTCTAATCTTGTATTGATTTCTTGAATAGAAGAGCTTCTTTCTCTCAATTTTTCATCAAGTTCTTCAACAGTTTTATCAATTTCTTCGCAGATATGGGATTTGTGTCCTTCTTCAATATCTTGTTTACAAGTAGGACATTCATCATTTGTTTCATAAAACTTTTCTTCTTTCAATAGTTTTCTTCTATCTGATTCAAATTTCTTTTCTTCTACTAAAATAGATTGTAATTTTATTCTAACATCATCTTCATCTTCTTTGAAATTTTGTTGTTGTTCTACTCCTCTAGTTAAAAGATCAATACTACCTTCATAAATTGCTTCTTGTTCATCTGATTTTTCAATATTAGATTTTAACTTTGTTATCTGTTCATCACGATTTTCTTCTAATCGCTTCATGGTATCTTCTTGACTCTTAATCTTTTCCTCACCAATTTTGATATTAGTCTTTATTTCATTAAGCTCATGTCGTAATGTTGCATATCTCTGTTTAAGTATCTCGTTCATTACTGAAAAGATTTGTATATCAAGTATATCTTCAATAATTCTTCTTCTATCAATAGTAACCAATTGCATAAATGGTGTAAATGAAGAACTACCTAACACAACTACTTGAGTAAATGACTTATAAGTAAGTTTAAGTATCTGTTGTTCTAGTATAGCTTGATAATCTCTTACATTAGCATCTTGATGGATCAAACTACCATTAAGATATATTTCAAACTTATTCGGTTTAATAGCACGCATAACTCTATATTGTTTTCTTCCAATAGAAAATTCTACTTCAACTACTGTATGTTTCTTATTGATTGAATTGATTAAAGCCATCTTATTGACTTTCCTGAATGCTTTTCCAAACAAACCAAACGTCAAGGCATCAAGCACTGTTGACTTACCAGAGCCGTTAGCTCCTATTATAAGTGTTGTGGGTTTTCTATTAAGGTCTATTTCTGTGAAAGTGTCGCCTGTTGATAGAAAATTTCTATACCTTACCTTATGAAACTTTATCATACCCAAGTTTTCTAAGCTTTGTTTGAAACTCTATTGCGATTTCTAATCTTTCTGTTCTTTCAGTATTAGAAACACTTCTACCACTAATAAACATTTCTTTAATAGTGCATGTATCATCAGGAGTTACTAAAAATGTAACAGTATGTCCTTCACATTCGTATTGACCATTATATATTATGTTACTCATTTTATTGGAGTTACAGATCCTTTTGGTGGTGTTATTATTTTACTGAATATTTCTTGATACTGATTAAGTAATTTTTGTTCTGGATCAGCCATCCAAATTATTTGATCTGGATTAAGTGTTATGTTTCCTGCAGCAATTAAATCATACGGAAAAAGTTGAATATTAGGACCCTTCTCTGTTTGTTGAATATTAATGAACAAAGGGTTTTTTAATTCATAACTCACTTCATCTACTTCTGCCATTATTTGCTCAGCTGTTGCTAATTGTATTATTTTTATCATACTAAAATATCTAAACTCTCTGTGTATAATGATCTCATTAATGCATCAAGTTTTTTCTTATCTCCTTCTATATTTAAACTGTCAATATGTTTTGTTAAAATTGTTAAAGTATCTTCTGCTTCTGTCGCGAAATCATCTGCATCTAAAATGTCTAAATTGCTATGATCTTCTACAACTTTCAAATCAGCCGGACTAGATTGAATAATCTGGTCAACAAAAACATCAAACCAATATGGCTCATTTTTATTTGTAACAATTACCTTAACAAAAGTGTTTTTTAAATGATCGAACTCTTTCTTTTTGATTGTCATAAGAGTTTCATTTGTATCATCATAAAATATCTTATGAAACATCTTTAATGGATTATAAACAGCTTCTACTTCTCGCGTTTCCGTATCTAATATATGAAAATATTTTGCGTTGTCAAAATCGTTCCATGTGAATTCCATTTGTGAACCCAAAAATTGTATATTAGCCAATTCTGATTTAATATGAAAATGTCCTGAATAAACTTGTTCAAACCTTTTGAAAAACTTAGGAGATAAGCCTCCACCCTGATAATGACCAGGAGTTACCATAGCTCCTGTAATTTCTCCATGAATCATGGCTATATCAGCCTTACATATCCCTAAAAATTCTTCAACATCATCATAATTTTCTGAATTAATCCATGGGACTAAACAAATACTTAATCCATCATAATCCTTAACAATTGGATCTTTGAAAACATTAATGTTTTCAAAATCTAAGAGATAATCTGGACTGTTTAATTCATTAGTGTTCTTAAAATAGATGTCATGGTTTCCCACAATTAAGTCCATAGTCATATCTCTATCAATCATAGGTTTGACAAAATGTTCATAATTCTTGTGAAGTGAATAAAAATTGACATCTCTCCTCCGATCAAAGTAATCGCCAAGATGTATTATTGTCTTAATGTCGTGTTTGTCTAAGTAAGGAAAAAAGATTTGTGAATAAAATCTTCCTTGATAATTTGCAAACATCTGATGATTATTTCTGACACCACAGTGCGTGTCATTCAATAGTGCAATTTTCATTATTTTTTCTTTTTTGAGCCGCGGGGCTTATAATTGATTGGGTTCATATTTTCTTGTAAAAAATCAATATACTGATTAGTCATACCAGGTTCAACTTCACCATCTATTGTAGAAAATGTTTCAAATAGATAACCAGCTTGTTCTATACTTCGTTGTTTAATCGCAGCTTGTTTCTTTTCTTTGTGTATTCTTCTTAAAAACGCAAAGTATATAATCTGAGTTACATATGCAAATGCATTTTGAGATTTCTCTGGATTAAAATTATTGATATACTGTAAAGTGTTCTCAATCCCATCGCAAATCATTTCATCTCTATAAGAATAATTTATAAAATTTGGTTTTGTAGATAATCTTGTGGCTATCTTATAGATACACTCACCAATGTATTCTGAAACTCTTGGTTTATCTTCATCTTTGGCGAGAGCTTCTTTACATGCTATATTATGAGCAGTAATCGCCGCGGTAAATTTTTTATTGTTCACATAATGAACAGATGCTTTAGTTTGTCTTTTTTGTCTAGCCATACTTATATTATACTTGCATTCGCTGTATTGTCAAGGTTTCATTAATATCATCTTTTTACTTGACCGATTAGCGTTCTGATGTTATAATAAATTGTGATGTCGGAAAAGAAAGAATACATATATTAATGAATAGTGTCATCTTTTCCAGGACCAGATTCATTGGCCAATAGTTTTTGTTCTTCTTCAATATTATCTAACATATCATCTATTTCATCTCGAAAATCTATATCACCTTCTTCGAATCTTCTTTTAATCATTCCTTCCATAAATTCTTGTTGTTCTTTCATAGCTTGTCTACCTGATTTAATATCAAATTTACTTTCGTCTTCTCTAATATTTAGCCAAGCACTACAAGCTTCATCATAAAAACTAATGAATTTTTTACTGATACTAGTTCTAAAAAGTACTGCATTCGTATCTACTGTAATACTGTCTTCTTTAGTAAAAGGAATATAAGGCCCCAAATGTAATAATACACCACCAGTTATTGCTGGTTGTAGTTGAATATTCATAGGAAAGTGAAGTTCTAGTTTACCTTCTGCGTCTCTTACCATAGCAAATATTTCTTTTCCATCTTTGAATTTTACAAATTGATATTTTGTCTGTTCGTCTATGTATGGCATTTGGGTATCCTTACTGAATGAATTTCGTAATTAAAATTCTCTTTACTATATGTATTTATTCTTTCTGAAAAGTGGTTAAGGGTATAATTTGTATTTTTTTTCCATGAGAGATCATCAGCTATATCATATAACACAACACTTTCTTTACCTTCTCCTATTCTTAAACCTCTACCTATTGATTGTAAGTTACGAATTCTACTTTTACTAGGAGATGCAAATACAATGTTATGTAATCTTTTAATGTTAATTCCCGTAGAAAAAGTTCCGAAGCTTGCTACTATCACAGCATTCTGTTCTGTTTCTACAATCTCTCTAACTTTTTCTCTATCTAGGGCATCGGTTCCACCAAAGACAAAAAAGCTTTTTCTTTTTGATGTATCGTTAGCTATTACCTCTGATAATATTTTATATAAGCCTCGACCATGTTTCTCTACATACTGAAACAATACTAATGTATTACCATTTAATCCATTAACTAGATTTCTTATGAAACCATTTCGTTTTTCATTTCTAACGATCCAATCCATTTCTTCTTGATATGTCATTTTACATACTAATTTTCGTTCTTCATCTACATAAGATAAAACTAAACATTGTATATCTAAATTCGCTAATGTACCTTCGTCCATCAATTCTTTAGAAGTAGTAACAAAATAGGCAGGGCCAAACAATCCTTCTAATTGAAGTTTATGTGTTTGTGTGTCTTGTAATGTTCCTGTAGTTCCGAATTTGTATTTCACTTCCGTTAATGACTCCATAATTTTTGTGAGAGATTTGGCTTGAAATAAATGAGCCTCATCTCCAATGACCATACCAAATTGATTTCCAAATCCTTTCGGCATTCTCATCATTGATTGCCATGTTGTAACAACTATTGCTGCGTCTGAACCTTTATCACCACCATATATCTTGGCTACTTCACCTTTGAATCCATAGTCTTTAAAATCTTTCGCCATTTGTTCTACTAATGATGTAGTTGGAACAATGACTAACGCCTTCTTATTCTTTTTAAGAAAATTGTATCGTATAAGACTATATATAATTAATGATTTACCTGAAGCTGTAGGAGATACTAATATACACTTTTGATTATGGGCTGCGTAAGCAATTGCTTCTTTTTGATAATCTCTAAGTTCTAAAGGAATATCTTGAACTATTTCTTCATATCGTTCTATTGTAAAGACATCAGTTTCAGGGTCATATCCTTCTATCTCATAATCTCTTTCTTCACAAAACTCTTTGAGATATGTATATAAACCTAAATATAATTGATTTGTTTGAAGATGAAATAAACGAATGTATCCGTCCCAAAATTTCTTTCTGACAGCTGGAATGAAACTAGCACCAGGAACTTTGAACTTAAAGAATTCTGAAAGTTCTTTTCTAATCGAGTCTTCTGTGGAAATTGTTAAATAAACTTCGTCTTTTTTCGTGACTACGAGCCTGCCATGAATTTGCGCCATTCTATAATATTCTTTATTGTTTGATGTCTCCAAGTCAGCTGAGAAACTACATCTTGTAAATAATTAACTGTAACTTTACAGATTTCTAATTTTTCTAATGCTGTCTGTATATCTTCATCAGCCCCAAAGAATTTGTCATAATCTGATTTAAGTATTGTAAGGCCTTTAAATGGATCATAATCCCAATTTTTTTCTTGTATTTCATCTTGAGTTAGTTTTCCTGTATACCAAAGCCATTTATCTTTTTGTAAATCTTTTAATGCGTGTTCGTATTTAATTTGAATGAGTTTCTTACTTGCTAATAACTCAGCATATTTTGCGTGTAATTGTGGGACTTTAAGGGAAGAAACGTCTAATTCGATATCATCTATTTGACAATCTTTCTTCCATAATTCTTGAATTTCAGATAAAGTTTTATTCTTCATACTATATATTATAACAGCTTTTGCTGAAAAGTCAATTAGGTACTAGTTCTTATCTTAAATAGTGTGTATCTTAATGTTAAATCTGCTACTACATATTCAACTTCTGTAGAATCAGTAGCTAATGTAACAGCACCTAGAGATGTTGGAAAACAATCTTCAAACATAAATTCTAGATTTGGATTGTTAGCTGATGTATTGATTATTAAAGCGGCATCTGAATACATTTTCTTCATATCACCACTACGCGTATCGAATCCGAGCTCTGATTTTGTCACACCTGTTAAATCTACAAAATCTTCAGTATCTATACCAGGTCCTAAAGACATTATCCAATTAAATATTTCTTTATAATTTGTCATATCTTCATCTACAATAAATCGTACATTTAAGGGATCAAAAGTGATTTTATCACCAGGTACATAAGATGAAATTGCTAATTTTGTATCTAATGCCGCTTCACTAAAATTAATATTCGGCAAAGTTGCTCCGACACAAAAATATCTAGTTTTAGGTAATTTGTTTATTATTAAATCAAAATTAACTGGACTCAGATAATTTAGATTTGTAGGGAGTGTTGTCTGCCAATCAGCTGTTGCCATTTTTTATTCCATGTTCTCTACCAGGAAGATCATTCCATCTGTAGAATTTTTTAGTTGCAACAGACCAAAACCAACCAAGATATTCATGTTTCTCAGCCGGAATTTTTGATTCTACATAATCTTCTTTATTTTTCTTCATACTTACTATTTATAAAGGAGAGAGTATTGAACCCTCTCCCATATAATTTATTTCTCGTTTACAAAAGCATTAAGTTGTCTTGCGGTTTCAATAACTTCTTCTGCAGTAATTTCAATTACCGGTAAAGAAATTAAAGAAACTTCATCAGCTGCTTGATCTATAGCGAAATAAGCTGCATCAAGTTCTCGTTGTGCATTCATCTCTAATAGACCTTGTGCTTGTGAAAGTAAATCGGCTCTGATTTCGAACCCTGATTTGGTACCATAGCTTACCATGATAACCTCCTGTGTGTATGTGTATGAGTTGTCCTTTTGACTTCCCTAATCATATTTATAACAAAAAAAAGAGCCCCTTACGAGGCTCTTTTGAAACCAAAAATATGATTTAGAGTAAGTTAAGAACTTCGAAACTTCTGTAGTAACTGTTTGTTGAAGTTGCTGCCAACCCTGAGGCTGGAGTAGATCCTACAAATGGATTACTTACGATTCCGTAACGAGTTTTAAATCCAATCTTAGGTTGGAATGTGTTCTCACCTACCGCACGAACCATTTGCAGTGGAACGTATGGGCAATAGAATAGTCCAGCATCAAACGGATTTGATCCTCTATATCCAACTGTCACATAACCTTCACCTGCGCTCACGCCTGTAGGTCTTGTAGACGCACTAGCGTAATACGGGTCGATATACACTTTTAGGGATCCGTTAAGGACACCTGCAAATGTATTTCCAGTGTCATCAACTGATAAATTAGTTGACAATGCTGGAGCGTAGTCTAATACACCGGCCATTGCAAGTGCAGATGCTACATCAGACGAACAAAGAATAAAGTTTCCTTTACCCCTACGAGTTTGTCTTGCTATAACATTAGCATTTCTTTCAATGTGATACATTAAACCTTTAAATTTCTCAACTGACCAACGACCAGATGAATCAACATCTAGATCGAATTGACCGTTGACAGAAGTACCAGTTAAGTTACTTTCTGATGCAACACCTTCAATCTTGGCTTGATCATTAACATTTCTAACAACTTCTCTGTTGATTTCCGCTAGGATTTCACCAGAAAGAATGTTTGCTAGTTCTGTTTCTGCGTCAAGGCCATGAATTGCTTTAAGGTCTTGTGCGAGTTCTATAGTGTACTCAGCTTTTAGCGCTCTGCTCTTTGCGGTAACTGTAGCTTTTTCGATTGAGAATGACATTTCTGCGATAGACGCATCAATTTCAGCTGCTGCCGTAGTGTCGCCTGTACCTGTTGTGTAGCCTGTTTGGATAGCTGCGTTTGCAGAACTAGACGCAAATGGGTCTGTTCCTGCATGTGTACCTGCAGCAGAATAATCAGTATCAGCTTCATTAAATAAAGCCTCTGTTCGTCCTAGTGCTGACGTAGTATCTACATATCTTGCCTTCATTGCGAAGATAAGACCTGTAGGACCAGTCATTGGTTGTACACCACATATATCATATGCTACCAAGTTGGGCATTGCTCTACGAACTAGTGAAATTAGAATTGGATCCCAGTTTGCTGCTGTAGCGGTTGCGCCATTAGGTGCTCCTGCAACAGTACCAGTACCGGCTCCAAGTGCTTCTGTTAAAGCACCTCTATCTTCAGCCATTGCTCGTTCTTGGTTTTCAAGTATAACTGACGTTACAGCTCTTTTGTAGCTATCTTCGATCTTTGGAAGTTCGGGATGCTCTAGAACTGGTTGCCACTTTTCTTGAAGTGATTCTGACATAAACATTGTTTATATCCCCCTCATTAAGCTAAATTAATCATCTAATTTAGCGAATTTACTTATTGCGGCAGTATAACCAGCCATTCCTGGATTCGCATTTTGTACTTCATCAGTACTCAATGGATCAGTATCACTGGACGCCACAGTTGTATCGTCAGAGACAGCTTCAAACTTTCCAGTCTTGAAGTAGGCTTCTTTCAATGTAGAAACTTTCTCTTGGAATTTTTCTGCATCTTCGTAGTCTACATCTTCTGTAAGTTCTTTTAACCGCTCTTGCTCACTATCAGCAAGCTCTTGTGAAGCTTCACTAATAATTTTTTCACGCTTAAGCTCTTCGATATCTTGAGATAAAGAAATATTTTGTGCTACTTCTTCATTCAATTTATCTTCAGTATCGTCAAGTCTACCTGCTAGTTCTTCAACTACATCAAACTTGTCTTCTGGAACTTCAACGTAATGTTCCTCAAATAGTTTTTTCAAACCATTTATGAAATCTTCTGTGAGTTCGGATTTTAATCCTCGCTCGATAGCTAGCTCATTTTCTGTTACCCAGTTTTCTGCAACATAGTTAAGGTAATTATCAACTTTTTCAGTCAAATCTTCTTTGATTTCTTCAACAGCTGCATCAGTATCTTTTTGAGACTGAGCTTCTACTTCTGTAATCCTTTCCTTAACTTTTGTAGCAACTGCGGCTTCAAAAATTGTTTTAGCTTTTGTTTTGAATTCTTGAGATAAATCTTCGTCAGCAACGAGAGCTTCTATGTCATCAGTCATATCGACTTCATAAGATTCTTTCTTTACTTCTTCTTCTTCTTCCTCTTCGTCCTCTTCTTCTTGTTTGGACTCAACAGGAGTTGTCTGTTTCTGAGTTGCTTTAGAATTTCCTTTATCTTCATCTCTATCGCCTTCAGTTGCATCCTTTGCAGGATCACCAACTGCTGGGTCTAAAGATTCAATAAAAGATTGAACTTCTTTAACAGATTTATCTTTAAGAGACTCTACTACCTTACGAATTAAGGCATTTCGACTTAGTGACTCTGAAGTTTCTTCTCCGTCGCCATCATCTTCGTCATTTTCACTCAAACCAGCATATGTGGCTTTAAGTGTTTTAGCATCCATTTCTTTCATAGACACTACAGCGTGTTTCAACAAATCAGCTTTAGACATTTCTTCCAATGAAGGAGTTTCAGAATCATCTTCTACTTCTTCTTGATTGGGAATAGATGTCTTATCTACTTTTGTTACGCCATCTGAAGGTTCCTCGATAGGATCTTGCTTCGAAGCTGCATTAGTCTTTGGTGCAGGTTTAGTTGCATCGCCGGCCTTTTTGGCAGCATCGGAGGCATGTTTTTCAGCATCAGGATCAGTCTTCATTTTCGCTGCTGGAGCGGCATCGCCGCTTGCAGGAACTTCATGCTGAATTTCCTTCTTTTCATCTGATACACCTTCCGAGATCACTTTCTCAATGGTATTTTCTAATGTTGACATTAGATTGTCTCCCTATAAAAATAATTAATATTAATTCTAATATTATTGATTATTTATACATTATAAGTTTTCAAGGAACGATCTAAATACTTCTAATTTCGTTTCTTGAATTTTATGTGTCCTAGCTCGTCTAATTGAATGTTTATATTCTTCAATTTTCTGTGCTTTGATCACTCCATTATCCCAAATCCACTCAACTCCTTCCATTACGCCGTTTACGAACGCGTCAGGAGCAGATGGATCTGCTACGATATCAGCAGCTGTTGCTAACTGAAAATCTGATTGCACTAATTGAGTTCCGCCTTCGCGTCTACTCTGTTTTAATGAACCCATACCCCTACTAGAAACACCAAGTCTAGCACCATCGGCTAGTAAACTCTTGACAATTTCTCCCATAGGAGTAGATAAAATTTTTGCTTTTCCGACGTAGTTATCGCCGTCCTCATTCAATGATTGTATTAAATGAGATGTTCTTTCTAAATTAATTGTTGGTCCTTCTGGATGCCCTAGCTCTCCATAGGCTCTTTTTTGGTCGATAAATTCTTTAGTATATCTAGCAACCTCTTTCTGCATTACCTCTTTTGGGTATATGCGGCCATTTTTGTTCTTTACTTCAGTCTGTAACATAATACCTTCAATAAAAACAGACTTTTTACCTGTTTTAGGGTCTGCTTCTACAATATATTCTACATTATCACACCACTGTTCTGATATTAGTTTCATTTGTTTTTTCCCTCGTTAAAACGCTCCATGAATAGCTTTAGCGTTACTATACACTCTATCTGCCACTTTTAATAGTCTATTCATTATTTCTGTCCTATATGCTATTAAATTTGTAGACATACTCTTTTCAAGTTTATGAATCACTATTATACTATCCATAATTTTTTCTTCTTTTTTAAGACCCATTACACTAGCTAGATGTTTAACTGAATCATTATGTTGATTCATATCAGTATAACGATCTATCTTATCTATATCACGTTTACCCATCTCTTTTGCTTCACCTAACCAATTGATCTCTTTAAGGATATCATCTGTTCTTGTATGTGTGATAACTTTTTGAAGAAAATCCATTCCTTCAGTTACATCTTCACCCATAAGTTTAACAAATTGACTAGCTGATTTTTCAGCCGTTTTCATATCCTTAAAAACACCAAGTTCTTCTGGTTCTCTAGCTGACTTAGGTTTGACCCAAACTCTAACTTTCTTAGAACCTTTCTTCTCAGCATGATAAAATACATCTGTTTTCTTTATCTTAGTCCTTGAAATCTCTAATTTCTTAGCATCAGCTTTGAAATTGATTTCATCTAATTGAGTTCTTAGTTCTTTAAA
>CALBXV010000680.1 GCA_937890045.1 uncultured archaeon | reverse complement strand
AATAGACAAGCCTGTAGTCGAGCCAAGTATACCTAAAGAACCCATGCTTGAACTCCCTACCTCGGAAAAGAGTGAGTCCGTTCAAACATCAGAGGTGATTAATGAACATGATTCCACTCTACATTTGGCTCGGCCTTTAGATATGATAGTGGAGCAGATTGTTGCTGGCACTGATCCCAATATACCTAATAGAGGACTTGTTAAAGAAAGAGTATCAGAGATTGCTAAAAGCAATCTTTCAACAGGGGGTAAAGAGGGTTGGAATAGCTTCCTTGCGGATATATCCTCTGAATTTAGCGTTGCTATTGATCGTAATACTAGGATGTATCAAGGCTTAAGGAGTTACTGGGTAAGAACAGCTGAGAATACTCGTCTTAATGAAGGTCATTTTGTAAGGAGTGATGACCCATTATTATTAGAAAAGTCTGGAGACTTAGATGGTGCTGGTAAAAATGTATTAAAAATGACACCAGATTCATTTCTTGATAAGGTTTTTGGGAGACAATGGAAGTGGATTGTAGAAAGATTTGAAAATAAGACTAAGGTTGTTAACCCTGATAGAGATAGAAGTGTTGTGCAAAGTATATTTGATATGGATATGGGATCTGGGGAGATTGCAGAGGTATTTGCAGCAGCAGCAGCAAAGGGAAGATATTTCTTTGCTGGTGTAAAAGACCAAGACAAGCAGATCTATGCTGAATTAGTACAGGGTAGGCCTGGAGATAATTTTGTAACCATTGCTGAACAGTATATGTCTAGGATTAATAAAGCTAATCCAAAAGTAAAGGCACATTCTGATTACAAGAAACATAGAAATGTATTTAGTTCTTTTATGAAGAAGGTTGGGATGCCAGCAGAACAGGCTGAAGCTCTTTACGCTCATATGGTAGTATCCAATATCCACGCTAGGCTTACAATGGAAAAGATTAAGGACATTGGTGTTATAGCAAAGAACCCTGATAAGTTTCTTTCTGATCCAGTATCTCTAAATAAACGTATGCAGATACTTAATTCTGGAGAGCCTAGTCTTGATATTAATATGTACCAAGATCATATACCTGATCTTGGTGTTTCTGTAGATGGTAGACCAGCAATGAATATTGTCATCGCAAATTCTGCACCTTCTTCTGTAGGAAACTATGTTGCTGGCAAGAAAAATATAATGATGAAGAGGTATCGACAAGGTAAGGGCGGTAAGCTTACCAAGGCTGTGGAGAATTTCTTAGCTGAGCATCATTTAGATGGGGTGTTTTCGGTACGTGCTGATTTCTTTGATAGAATGATAGAGGACGGTGGCCTTCCTGTTAAGGGTAATATGTTAAAAGGATTTATGCATTCATCTGAAATAGATCGTGGAATGATCTTAGGTAAGTATGCTTATTTCAGGGCTGGAAAGGCAGAGTCTGCACATATGGCAGGCATGTCTGATCCTGTGCACGGAATATTATATAATACTGCTGTAAAGCAATTAGGGTTGAGGGAAAAGTATGACTGGAAGTTGCATAGGAGGGGTAAAGACAAGTATGAGATGAGATATTATAATGAGTCTACAGGTAAATATGTCAAGACACCAGAGACATATAAGATTCCTCTTGAGGATGTTACTCTCAATTTGCAGGTATATGATAATCCTACATTTGGTGGGGCCATGAAAGAGGTTATGGCAGTCAGGCAGATGCTTACTAATTTATTTGCAGAGCAGGTTGACCCTAAGATTATTGATAGAATCTATACTGATATCTTACTTACGTCCGTAAGGGGTGATCCAGTTAATAATAAGCGTGCTCACAAGTTTCTTGAGTTAGAAGCTGCTGGAAAGAATGTTACCTCTAAGGATATAGCTAAGCTAGAGAAGCTTGTTGAGAATATAGATGTAGATAAGCTAGATCATAATATTATTATGGCTATTGTTACTGGTGGCAAAGAGGGTAAAACTACTGTTTCTGACAGTCCTCTATATAGAAAGCTATGGGATCATATGTTAAAACTTGGTAAGAGAGGGTTGTTAGATCAAGATAGTGAGACTATAGTAGAATTTGATGTAGCTCAGAGAGTTGCTGAGCAGAAAATGCTGGATGAATTTTATAGCTCTGCTGATAGGATACTACAAATAGGCGGTAGATCCCCATCTATGATAGAGTTTAAGCCTACTAAAAAATTAACTGATACTGTCTTAAGAAATTACCTAGTCAATAAAGCTATAAGACCTATTATGCCTTCGAGTGGTAAGGCATTTCTAAACCCTTTTGACCCATGGTTAATGAGGAGACTGGACTTGAAGCCAGGTGAATTTTATTTCAATGATGCTCTTAAAAAGTTTAAGATCACATATGAAGGCAAGAGAATGAGTTTAGAGTCAGCGTGGAAGCATTATCAGGGAGTAAGAAAAGATTTAGAGAAGAGAGACCCTGCTAAGCTAGCAGACCTGGAAGAACAACTTACTTTTGGCATTATTCGTGTTCCATCAGATTCTATTTCTGGTATGAGATCTTTAAAGTTTAAGGGATTTACTGGAAGACAAGGAGCTGGCATGATTATTCATAATAAGGATATGATAGCTTCTGGTGGTGCTGATCTTGATAGTGACTCTGCATTCTTTTACCATGGGTTGGACAGGGGGTTCATGAAAGCTATTAGAAACAATAGAAACGAATGGGTGGATAAGAAGGGTATCCTTAGAGATGTAAAAACTAATCTAGAGGACTTTAATATTAAAGAATTAAGAGAAGAGCAGAAGGGTGTTCCTGGTATGTTTGATCCTTTAACTTTATGGGAAGTTTCCATGGGGTCGCGTGCTGGTAATAAATTATTGGGTGTTGCTGCAAACGCCAGAAGGCGTATCCATTCATTGTTTTCTTTTGTTAATGCAAAGAAAGGTGGTGAGTGGGTTGAAGAATTATCTCCTGAAACATTGGCTAGCATTAACGCAAGAAGGATAAAGGGAAAGAAAGAACCTATTAAAGCTGATAAACTCTATGTTAAGTGGCAAGCTTCCAAAGATAATGGCGAAGAATTTAGATACTATGCACGAGATGCTTTGAACTTTGCAGCTGATGCAGGGGATTATGCTGGTATGCTTAACAGACATCAGTTAATAGATCTATTAATAAGTAAGGCATTTAGAGGTGCCATTGTTTACGATAGTAAGGGCAAAGTATATGGTGATATACTCAGCAATAAAGCCATGGCTGGTGTATATGATACTATATATGGTAGGCTAACAAGGATGGATAATCTAATAGCAAGCAGGAATTGGGATGAAGGTAGAGCATGGAGTATGAATGATATTTCAGATAGACTTTCTACTGAAGTAAAATATCTTACCGATAGAGATGTAGAAATTCCTGGTGTATGGGGTAGAGTAGTCTCTGAAGAGCTTGTTAATATATTACAAGTAAGTGATGAGTATCAAAGGGGTAGACATTTCTTCAATAATAAAGAATACCAGAAGTTTGGAAGGAAGTTCAATAGGATACTTGATGAGAATCCAGATGTATTAAGTATGTTGTTTCGTGAGAAGATTATAACACAGGAAAAGTTCTGGGATAAAAAAGAATTTAAGACTTTGATGAGTACTCCAGAGGGTAGAGCTAAACTTAGAGATTTCGTTTCGCAGGATAGTGCAGATAGGACATCTGTATTGGTGGTATCTGGTGCATACAGGAAAGCATTCTCTGAGTATGGTGAGGATATTGAGAGTTTCCATGTTGTTGCTGAAGGTATTCTTAACCAGGCACAAGCTCATAAAATGTCATATTATAATAATATTAATGTTAAGAGAGCAGTCGCCTTACATGAGAGAGTTAATATGCCTGCATATGTTACTAATTCTGAGTTAAGAGTGAAGATGAGAGAGTATAGAGATGGTCTTCCCAAAGCTCAACAAGAATTATATGATGCTTTCTTATTATCTAGTCTTAGAAGGCATCCTTTTTCTGTCACTGATATGCATAAGAAGGTTTCTTTGCACGAGAAAAATATTCAGACTCTTATAAAAAATCGTGACTTATTGGAGGGTGGTACTAAAGATTATCAGAAGGATTATGAGACAATTACTAAGAATATGAATAGAGAACAGGATAAGATTTCTAGTCTTAAGGGTGATTATCATAATTCTGGATTAGATGCATTTGCTTTTGGTACAGATGTACTTCCACGGACTTCAGTAAAGAAGTGGCTTGATACTTATCGTGGATTGCATGAATTAACAGGTAGGGAGCTATCTGATGCAGAAATGCAACGGGTTATATTAAGGTCAGATCCATTAGAGTCTCCAGCATTGGATAGAGCTGTTCCAAGAACAAGTGATACTAACCAAGCTAATAAATTAGCAGAGTACGCTGATCATTTCTGGCGTAATCATATTAAAGATGCTGAGAATGTAGATGCTAGCAAGATGAGCAAGGAAGAGAGACAATTGTATAGTGACCTGCAGGATATAGTCCAGATGTATCCTCAATTGAGAGAAAACTTTCAGGAGATGTTTGAGGGTACTTTAATGAATTTTGGAGTCTTTGGTACATCGCCAAGGATAGCTACCAAGCAAGATTTAAGAGTCTTTATCAATTCATTTAAAGGTTTCACTCCTAAGAATGCTCTCCGTTCTTTTATTAAGACAGGTAAAATGCCTGATGGTGCTCCTGTTAAGTGGTGGCATTTTATGATGTGGCCTGAGAGCATAGGGCGTAGGAATTTAGGTTATGACATGTCTCCATTCTGGATGGAAGGCCCTGTTGTCACTCCTTCTGGCCCTGTATTTAAACAGGTTGCTGTACCAATGAGTCACTTTGGTAGGATGCATCAGTTCTGGACTACTGCTGATAAATGGAAACAGGTAGAGATCAATAGAATTGTGCATAGAACTAGTCCAGAGGGTGAGCCTAGAAAATATGAGGAAGGATTACAAGACCTTGCTTCTGTAAGAGAACCCTTAGATACTATTAAAGATATTGATCAGTCAAGATTTATGGATAATATTATAGCGTACAGAGAACGTAACAGGGGCAAGGATGAGTTTGAGAATGACCGAAATAGACTGTACGAAAAGGAATGGGAAAAGGCTGAGAAGATATGGAATAAAGAGTTTGCTGGGAAAGAGTATACTATTACTCTCGAAGGTGAACAGCAGAAGATAAGGGCAGAAGAGCTTCGCGATGTTATGAATGATAGGGTTTCTGATTGGTTTGAGTCCTTTTATAAAGTACATGTAAGTAATAAAGAATTTGCTGAGAAAGAATTTGTTTGGAATAAGACTAAGCATGGTAAGGAAATAGATATAGGTAAGACTTTAAGAAAGTTAGCTAGAGAACAGGATGTAGGTGCTAAGCCATATATTATTCCACTTGAACAGCAACTAGAACTTTCATTTGATATTATATTAAATGAGATGCGTGTTGATATGCTGAATATAAAGAACAATGAGATTATAGATATTGCTACAAGATTAAATAAAGAAGGTGTTAAATCTACTAGTGGTAGGACGCTTGACTGGCGAGAGGATATAGTGGATGTAAAGGAGATGCCCACTGAATTAAGAATTAAATTTAAAGAGATGTGGAAGGGTGGTGAGGAGACTAGGATTACAGGTAAGGGTAACATTACAGTTGCAGCTGATGATGGTTCTGTTTCTCAGAATCCTGGGTTCAGAGGTATAGGACAAGTTACTTTTAGTGAGTTCTTTCCTCATGGAGGATGGGGTAAGAAAGTATCTAAACGTGTATTACAGGAAAGGCTTGAGAGATTAGCTAAAGAGGGTGCGGATGAGACTCAGTTAGCAGAGGCGGAGTATAGACATAAGATTATTATGGCAGAAGAAAAGCTAAATGATCTTGGCCTTGGTGAAGCACATGCAGAAGCTATGATGTCTGATGAAATCTCTGAAAGAGATTTTTCCTTACTTGGATTACACTCAAGGCCTGGACATGTTCTTAGACGTGGCTCTAGAGAAGATGGCCCTTTACCAGGCTGGCAAAGAAACTGGGATGCTCTTGAGAGGTATGCTAGTCAGATTATTACAGCACGTTACAATAGCTTAGCGTCTGCTATTTCATACAGGCTGGTAAAAAGATTTGAAAATACTCAAGCGATGGGTAAGCATACTAGGCAGTGGGCAAGATTCATGAAACTTTATAACAGAGATAATTTAGGTTATGGTAGCACATTTCCTAGAGCATTCTTAACTGATGTAGATAAGCTTCCTGTTAAGATTACTCCTTACTATTGGTTTAGTGATGAGGCTTTTGAAAAGGAAGTAGTAGGTAGGATAGCAAAGAAGTATTTTGATGGTAATCGTGGGCTTGCAAAAGAGAAATCTAGATTATTACATAGGCAGTTAGCACATCTCTCTAATTTGGAAGCAAAATGGGAGATGCTTACGCTACTTGCACATAGCAAATCCCTTGCTAACAATATGTATGGTGGTAGTACTAATACGATTATAAATGCTGGATTTACTCCATGGAAGAACTCTCTTTCTATTAAATATCTTGCCAACTATGTTAATCCTAAGTTTAAGACAAGTCAGGATTGGTCTGATTGGACTGAGAGTGTGGGAGCTGTTGAATCATGGATTGTTTCAGAGGCTAGGCTTACTGGTGCATGGAAAGATCCTAAATTAAGAAAGTCTATACGAGAAGCTTTACAACAGATTAGAAAAGACCCAGAGTCTAATGATCTAACTGTGTTTGAGATATTTCAAAGAAATGGTGTAACTAAAGAAATTTTTAATAAAGCTGCATGGTTTATGCGGGTATCGGAAAGAAAATTAAGGAAGCAGGCTTTCCTTGCTCATTATATTAATGCAAGAGATGCATTAGAGGCTAATGGATTTGTTATGGACTTTGAACATCCTTGGTTGATTAAAATGGCAAACCAGGGTGTGTATGGTACTCAGTTCTTGTACAATAATGCTAATAGACCAGCATTTGCAAGGACAAATCTTGGTCGTATCTTTGCAAGGTTTCAGCTTTGGTCATGGAACTCTATTAGATTCCGTAAGGAATTAATAAGACGAGCTAAGATAGTAGGGTATGATCCTGGGACTCCAGAGTATAAGAGATTACAGAGTATGGTAACTGCTGATCTATTTATGTATGCTCTTGCTACTATTTTCCCAGCTTCTATGTTTGAGGCTACTCTTCCTCAACCTTACCAATATTTTGAGGATTTAGCTGATTGGTTCTTTGGTTCTGAGCCTGAGAAGGAACGAGCTTTCTTTGGTATGGGGCCAGCTCAGATGTTTGCTCCACCTGTAGCTAGATATGCCTTAGCACCTATCAAATCTATGTTATCCAAAGATTGGGATAGATTTGCTTCTTATCATGTATGGACTTGGTTCCCATTTGGTAGGATAGCAAGAGATATGTTTAAACCAGAGCATGGTTTGATCTATAATCCTGTTATGGCAACAGAAAGATTGGTTGGAGTGCCTTTACATCAATTCCAACGTGGTGCCACCAAGTATTTTAGGCGGGAAAAGCCCATAACAGCCACGAGGACGCCTTATCCTATGTCAACTGAGACTAAGTATCCAAGTATATATTAAACGGGCTTAGAATGGCATTCTACCCCTTATATGTGGCCCAAGGTGGCCCTTAATAACCTACTTCATCTATTTTATCAGCTCGCATGCTTTTTCTCAACGGTTTTTTAAAAAAAAGGTTGAATTAGCTTAAAATCAAATTCGAGAATCGGCTATTTGTTTTTTGGTAAGTTTTTGAAAAGTTGTCTATAGTCAGCAAAAGATGCTCCAATATGGTTGGGTTTCCCAATTACTGCTATAGACATTGAGAGATGCTCCATTTCTCCCAAAATAAAGGGCTCTATAATTTTGTAATTCTGTACATAACATGAAAAACATGTACAACATAGGTATCATAGAGCCCTTTCAATGGAGAGAGGTGGGATTAGGTAGGCTCGCAAGTCCCAAGTTACCAACCAAAAAAGAATGTAAAGAATTGGTATCTTGTGAGAGAATTGCAACTTGCTAAAAACCCTAATAATAGCCCCACCTCTTAAAATATTTCTTCCTGAACTATTTCCTCAGGTGGATGATCTTTATCATACAGATCTTGTGATTCGGTCATTAGTATATCAAAGTCTTTCATTATCATCACATGTTTAGATTCAAAGAAGTCCAGTACTAATTTAAACAATATTTCCAGTCTTGTCATTTCTTTTTAGCCATTTTGTTGGGATATTTGTCTTTCTCTTTCTTATTCTGATAATCTGTGTTCCACCAGCTATTCCCATGGGATTGTTCCTTAAATAGTATTCTCGTACTGTTTTATCGTCTGTAGGTGGTTGATAATACCACCAAACCATATTTTGCATGTCATCTTTCTTAAGTAGTATACCTCTTGCTCCGTAACTTGTTTCAAAATGAGACATAGATGGTAAACTATCCAATCTTCTGATTCTTTTCATGTTATTCTTCTTCATTTGTTGTTCCGTCTGTTTCTATAGGTGGATGTCCATTACTTATTAAATAACTTAGTTTTGTTTTACGGTCTTTTTCCCAGGAAGAGTATAGCATCATAAATAGTTCTGCACTAATGACTATCATAGGTTTCTTTCTGTCAGATCTTATAAAGACACCTTTCTCCGACTTTTCAGGGAAAAGGTACTTAGGTAAACGCTTCTTGCGTTTACACCCAAACCATAGGTTATTGATTTCTATATCCCCATCAGGGTGTTGTGCCCCTCCCCTGTCTCTGTTATGAGCCACTAGCTTGAATTTCTTCGCAAGATTTACCATGGCTCTTTGGAGCTCCGCTCCTCTTTGTCTGTTTCTTTTGCCTATTTGACTTCTGTTAATCACAGTCATCTCCTTTACATCCTGCTACAAAAGTTCCTTGCGACTTTTGTATTTCTTTTTGCATCCATTTATTATACTCTTCTTTTGATAATTTCTTAATATCTTCATTTTCTCCCATTTCTTGTTTTTGAAATGAAACACCTCTTAAGATGATATCCAACTCTTTAGCTATTCCCATAAATTTGAATTGCTCTGCGGCAAATCTTGCAATTAATAGGATTTTAATTATAAGATCCTTTTGTTTATCATCTGTCACGAAGTTTTCAGCCATCCTAACCTCCATATTGATAATTGAACTGCTATTTCCATAAAACCTATAAATAATCCTATGGATATATGTTCTCCCCTATCTGTATTAAAATATATATTGGTACCGATACAATTTAGTAAAGTAATTTTAATGCCATGTGTATCTTTTACTGAAACCCTGGTTATTCTAAAAATTAGATCCATCATGTTATTCTTAATGACCTCTTCTTATCGACTTTGGCATAATTAGTTTCACCACCTTTCTTAATAACATGTTTTCTTACTTTAGACTTATTCACTTTCATGTGATATTCTTTAAATTCATCAGGTAAGTCTTCTTCGTCTACTTTTAGCTCAAGACTTCCATTAACCATAATATTGGTATACTTTTCGCCATTGATCAGTATACATTTATTACCATTTTTATTATTGTTACCTAGTGTATCCACTATTAACATAGTCAACTCTTTGATTCTATTGGTAGTATTCTGAATAGCATTTCTTTTCTTTCTTAATTTCTGGATCTTTTCATCGTGCATATCCATCATACCCTCTATAGATGACTTTTGTTCATCACAATTAGTCATTACCCAATGAAGATTATCCTTCTTTTGAATTAATTCTGATTCAATATCAGCAATATCTTTATCAAATGATTTCACTTCTTCATCACTTAATGTTCCTAATTCATGTTCTGTCATAAGATCTATATAATTACCAACAAGATCATATGTTGTCTTCTTATCTTCCATTTTTTACCTCATCTTTGAATTTGAATGTCCTTGGATCGAATATAAGATTTGCAACAAACCCTGATTCATCTCTGGACTTATGACTTTTTACCATCCTGGCTGGACTATTAGCAACCCCATCTATCATAATAACTTTATCTGACTTTTGCTCTATTGTGCTGCTACCTTTAAATGAGTGTACATCTAATATTCCAGATCTTCCTTCCGATTTGGAAATATGAGAGATACCCATTACTATTATATCTTGATTAGTAGCTATAGATCTCATTTCTTCAATAATAGTATCTATTTTTTCAATTTGGTTATGAATATACTTGCTAACTTTTACCATATCTATTGTATCAAGCACTAAAACTGCTGGATCATGGTATGCTACGAGTTCTTTTAATTCATGCAGCTTAGGTGGAAACCAACCTATATCTAAATGTTCTAAACCTTTATGCAACTTATCACTCATATCGTCTTTCCAGTGTTTAAGCACATCTTTAGCACTCATATTATGCACCATTTGTTGGAATCTTCGTGTAATAAGTTCAGGTTCTACTTCAAGTGTTAAATATAAAGTCTTTATTTTAGATAACATACATATATTTTGAGCAAATGCAGTCTTTCCCATGCCTGTTTCTCCACCAATCATTACTAACTGGCCAGGTAAGATGAAATAGTCATTACCTAAAGCCCAAAAATCATTTAAATTGATAGTTACATCAGTTAAATCCTTCTTTATATTGAATCTAGCTCTCTTTTCAAGCTCTTTTACGGATAATATAGGTATTAATATGTCTCCACCTTCTTGTTTTGCTGGATAATAAATGCATTTAGAATCACAATATTTATCCATTAGCCAATCGTTGCATCCATATTTATAACCATTATTAGTATCTCCGCCACTATATACGTCATGTACAAGCCTTATTACCTCTTCTGCTTCTAAGTTTGTAGCCCAGGCAATTTGACTTTCTGATACAAATTGTTCAGGTAAACCCTTACTTTTCATATATGATGCTACTCTTAATACTTTATGATGCCTACTACCTTTAATCGGGCCTTCAGCAATCATTGTTTGTATACAAGTAGCTATCTTACTTGGATTCTGAATAGGAACGTGAGGCTTAACTTCCTTCTTTTTAGGTACAATTGGATCTAAAAGAACATCGCATTCAGGGAATCGTGTTGGCATTTCAAGGTTTTTAACACTTTCCGCCTTTTTCATGATATATATGTGGTCTTCATGTAATAATTCTCTTGGACTTACAGGCACTTTATACAGTTTAGGTGAAAGCGTCTTTTCATTTGGTGTAAATCCTAATCTAATAAGTCTTGCACCATCATAAATAGCATCTGCTTCAGGAAAATAATGTTTTACTGTGTATTTTACTGTTCTGGGTAGTTCATGAGATGCTTCAAAGCCAAATATATTAGGAATTACTATATGATATCCAGTCCCACTAAACCAGGGATGAATACAGTCTTCAGAAATACTATGAGTTTCAGTTAAAATATGATAAAAGTTTCTGGCAGCATTTAAACATTCTTCATTACTGTCAGATCCTTTATCAATATCAAATAAGATTCTATCTAGGTAATAATCGCCTTTATATCCTCTTAAAGTTCTTCTTCCGCCTTGTATATGTTTTAAAATTGAATCATCAACCATATAATAGCTTCTAAACACTGGTACTGAATTGTATTTGCTTAGTTCAGTACCTATATCTTTAACGGGAACTATAATTCCTCTGTTGCCTGGACTCCCAACAGCCAGTTCTACATATTTATTTTCCAAATTCTCTCCTTTAAATATAGTCCTGAGCCAAGTTAGCGTGGGTGGTAGTCAAGCCGAGGTAGGTTAAACTTGGCCCAGGATCTATTCTTTGCCTATTTACAGCGTTGTAAGGTCTTCGCTATCTAATCCACTAACATTAAGTTGGCTTTGTTCTGGTTTCTTATCCCATGGCCCATTCATTTGCTTATTGTTAGGTTTAGATTCGGAATTTGAACTATAATGAGGATCGTAATCAATCCTAGTCCAACCTTTAGATACTGAATTTTGGAAATATTCTTTAAAATCCGTTCTTTCAGTATCAGTAGATGCTACTTGATTCCAAGTTTTGGTCTTTCCTTGTTTAGTTTTGTATCTAAGAACAAAGACCTTCTTTCCTTCGGCTTTTGCTAGTAAGTTTTTAGGAATAATTCCCTTTTCCATTTCTGGAAGGGCTGGTTCAAGATCGCTATCTTCCAGGCAAGCCTGAAAAAAGTCTCGCACTTTAAATGCTCCACCCCAATTAGATTTGCCACCTGTACCTTTCTTTAAATTCCCACCAGTGCTAAAGTTAGCTTCCCAACCTGGCCCAGTAAGAATTAGTTCAACATTAACACGAAGATCATTTCTAAACGTGTTACCATCTTTCATCTCTACATCTTTTCCAGACTCATCTTCTACTTTTTTAATCTCAGCTTCTTCAATCCATATAGCATCACCAACGAAACTATCATTGCTATTTTGACCAAACTGAGTTTTACCTAATGTTAAAGGCATTATCTATTTCTCCTTGTATGTAATTATCTGTTTTCTGACTGATTCGTACTCAAATGGTACCTTTTCTTGTGAAAGTGGTTTTAGTCTTGAGCCTACAGCTCGTTCATCATAGCTTTTGAATGAAACATATGCTTTTCCATCTTCTTTATCAATGGTTGAATAGCCTATGACATCAGCTTTCGCAGTTAAACTATAAGCAAGACCTCTTGGTAATTCAGGACTTAACTGTGTTTTACCATCTGTTATCTGGGTTTGTTTAGCGTGGGAAACTAAAATAAGATCACCACCATGTTTCTTAACTAGTTTTTGTAGTCTTACTATAAGATCTACATTCTTTTTCCTTGCTCTTCCCCAATCAGCTCCCCATTCTCCATCACCCATAGCTTGTATACCCAATTCATTACATACAATAGTCTCAATCCATTTATTAATTTCGTCAACAGTATCAATTGCTATTGCATTATATGGTAAGTCTTCCCAGTTTTTACTTAACCAGGTATAAATCTCTGCTAATGAATAGACAGCCATAGGCTTACCTTTCTTTTTACCAGATCTATAAGAATATCCTCTCTTTTCAGGTGGGATTACTTTCATCTTTTGCTGGCCATTCTTATCCACTACCATTTTACCATCTACTTTAACTGGTTCAACAGGTGGATTTAAACAAGTTGCTGTTACTACATTAGCCGAATCTGCAAAGTCTGCACCCAAATCAGTATCTATTAACAATACTCCATCGGCTCCATCTTTACTCCATTTGCTAACTGCACTTGTTTTCCATGTTTTAGGCTGGCCTATAAAATACCAGGTTAATCCTGAAGGCATCTCAGACCAATCTGTACTAACTTTTCTTACTGAAATATCTATCACGGTAGTCTCCCAAGTTATTCAAAGTGTGTGTTAAGTACTTAGTTATTAACTCTCACAGAGAGTTAATAACTAATATAAGATACAAAGAAATTTGCACTATTGCAAATTAATTTTGAACTTCTCCCGCTAATTTCCATTTGTCGACAGTAGTGACGGATTCAAATGTGTCAGGATGTGTCACGGTAATCAGTATATATCACGGTAATCTTCATTTATGTCAGAGCTATTTTCTCAGCTATGGTAGTTACCATTTTAGGTAATTCTCTTATATCCTTTACCATAATACTGTGATCATACATAGATTCTAATTGATATTCCTTAATATAATCACCTACACCTAAAGCTATAATCGCAATACCTTCCTGTTTTAGCTGATTTACTGTCTCTCTTACACATAATAGTCCATGATCTTCATCAACATAACCCCGTGCTGCTGGTCTACCATCACATATAATAAAGATTATCTTTTTAGATTCAGGTAAAGCTACTTCATTAAGCTTGTCTGCCATATAACTAATAGCTACATGGTCTCTATTACATCCTGTTGATTTCATATTAGCCATTGCTGTACTATTATCATTCCCCTCAACATAATACTCTGTTATTACTGTAACACCTTGATTTAATAAATCAGCAGTATGTGACATTACACATAATTTAGTATCATTTGATTGTATCAAAGCTTCATAGAATATTATAGATACTAATGATACTATTTCCATGCTACCAGCCATACTACCAGATGCATCAGCAAGAATCCCTACACAAAGACTGTTTTTATTTTTCTTAATAGTCCTTTTAAAGATTTTATTATCTCCAATAGGAATTTTATGTAGTTTCTTTCTATCAATATAACCTTTGATTTGGTTTTTGATATCCATATCAGCAATATTCTCATTGAATTGTATAGCTTGTTTTAATTTGCCGATAATGCCACTGTTCTGAGCTACTATATTGACATATTTAGCCTTATTTTCATCTGTTATTTCAGAGGTAGGACTTAATACAATAGTATCCATTAATGGATCATCAGACCATCCGCCTACTCCACCTTGAGTTTGTTTTTGAATTGCCTTTTTGATATCTACATAATTCATATCCTCATCTTTGAGTTTAACCATTGATGATTGTAGAGATTTTCTTGAAGGCAATGGTGGATACTTTTTACCATTTGGATCATTCATATCTCTTTTAAGAGTCTGTACTGAATGATATTCACCATTAGTCATATCATAACCAGCTTCATTTGCTATTTGTTTAAGTGTATTATTTGTCCTGGTTGATACTTGTGGATCAGATGGAGGTGCAATGATATTACCAATACTATCTTGAACACGATTTCTATCAATTATTGATCTAACAATAGCTAATTCATCTTCTTCTTCACTTCTATATTGACTATCTGTAGCTTCTCCACTTAATCTTTTCATTAAGTCTTTGATCATATCTTTAATTCTACCTCTAGAAGGATCAGCCACAACTTTATTTGAAAGATTAGCAAAATCCCCTTCATTTTCAGGTAAATTAGTAAGTTCTTTAATAAGATCAGAAAAGACTTCTTGAGAAAACCATTTATATGCAGTTAAGTTATTTTCTCTAGCTGCAGATAAACATTCATCTAGATTATGTTTCATTCTAAGAAGCTTATCTTTTAACCAGGGCCAAGCTTCAATCATTATTTGAAGTGATTTTTTATGTCGGATATATAACATAACAGCATAGATAAGTCTATCACTTTGTGTTTCACCATAATCTATTACTTTCATTTCTTCAAATGATTTACCTATTAAATGATCCTTTGCAGCTACAACAAAAGCTACATATCCAGGACAATTCTCATGCAATCTACTCTCAATACGTTCATCTTCAAGTAAATTATGCAATTGCCACCAAATAGATTTCATAAGCATCTCTTTTGATTCTTCAATTACACCAGTATCTCTACTTTCTGCTCTCTCAGCTCTTGTTTGTTTGGGCGGAGATATCTTTTCCATAATCTGATCAGACCATTCTGATACCTCAGGAGTATGCATTAAATGTAATTTTTCATGTATTGCTACTCCTATAGCTGGATCTGCATTTGGCAATCTTAAAATCCCTTCCGTTAATGTAATAACTTTAGTATTTCTATTAGCATATCCTGCTACTCTACCAGAATTATTAGACCTATGCGAATAATTTCCAATACTATCCACTTTTAATCTATGTTTTATTAACGGATCTAATATTTTAAGAACATTATTAGTATTAACAAATATCTTGAAATATTTCTCTGCTTTCTTTCTATTGCCATACTGTGGAGTATATTGATCCCACATACTGGATAAACCCTTATTTTTAGTTTTCCTACCAGTATTCTTCTTTTCATACCATTTTTTCCACCACGGGCTATATGATGCACCTACTACTAGTTCTTCTGTTTTATCAAATAGATCTGTTTGTGTCATGATGATTGTATTACCTGATGTATTTTCACTTTATCGTCCTCATTATCAAAGAATGGACTTGTTACGTGTGTTAATGCTAATGGCAACTCAACGCCATCATACACCATACTTGCTGCTGCTAAAGTCATTCTAGTTGAAACTGGAGTACTTATTTCATCTGCTTCATAGAGAGATCTTAGTTTATTTGCAAACTTGCATATTTTAGAGGCATCCTCTTTTGATATATCAAATCTACTTAACAATAGACCTACTTCCATATCATGGTCAAGATAGTTTAATTTATACATTCCACCAGTAAATCTATCCTTCCAGGCTCTATCTATTGTAGAAGTAGCACCTATATACTGTCTACCTATGTTTGCTGTTGCATAAAAGTAGACATTATCTGATATCTTTATTGTTTCTGGTGGATCTGTCTCATCAAGAACTAACTGTTTCTGTCCATCTAATAATGGTACTAATATATTCTGTAGTTCTTGCGTTCTATCTCTGGTCACCTCATCTAAAAGCACCATTGTTGGTTCTTCTGATTCTAAAGCTCTAATAAACTCACTTTTAACAAAATGAGTACCCTTCTCTGGTGTATATGCTGTATAACCCATTAATTTAGCGCTAGGATTGCTTGTATCGCCAAAATTAATCTTAATGAGGTTATGACCTACAGTTTTAGCTAAAACCTCTGCTAAGTACGATTTACCGCATCCTGTGGGCCCCATAACAAGCATCCATTCCTTCCTTGCTATATTTCTTAACATAAAATGGAATGTATTCTCATCATTAAATCTAAACATAGGCCCAACGCTGTCTTCTGGAATACTGTGTATTTTTATTTCTTTTTCAAAGTATCCTTCACTATAAGGAGTAACTTCTTCTTCTTTTGCTACTTCTTTAGTCTCTATACTATATTCATTAGCAGAGGCTTGTTCAACATTAACTGTTTCAGGACTTACTCCTTGTCCACTCTGGCTCTCTGCTAGTTTTTCTTCAATCATCTTTTTTAATTGTTCTTCTATATGGGCCATTCCTGGCAAACTTGTGTCACTCATGCTTGTGCTCCTTCTGTAAATGAGGTATGAAATCTTACATCTGTTTTGTCTTTTTCATCTATCTGGTTCATCCAGTCTAACTCTCTTGATAATGTGGCCAAGGCTAACTTGAATAACTGTAAGTAACTGAAACTACCTGAGTTCCTACGTTTTATTTCAAGTATTAGTTTAAATATAATAAATCGTTCTTTCATATTCTCTCCTTTTACCAGATCTGAAATCCACCACTATGTAGACAAAATTCTGCAAATTCTGCTACATTTGCTATATTGAATGGATAATTTGTATCCCGATGCTTTCTTTTACCAATTGGTACATCATCTTGTTTAAATTCATTATTACAAGCATTACAGTTTTTATGTCCAGCTCCTGTAAGTGGTGGTTCTTTTCTATATCCTGTACCATCACATATATCACAATCTTCTAACGGTAGATTCTTTATATAATCAGCTCTACTTATTTGATGCATTACTGTTTCACCAGTAGCTATTAAAGATTTAAGTCGTTTACCTATTTTTAAAGCTTTAGTCTTTGATATTTTCTTTCCAGAATTATTTCCTCCTTTTTGCATATCAGTTTCTGTTAAAAAATCTTTGCATTCCTTGCAAACATATTCCCATAATGGTCTCCACCACCATACATTATTTCTAAAATACACACCATTATGTTCATTTGTTGGATTAACTCCATATATATCAAAGCCCATAATCTTCTCTCTCCTTATGTATTATTTCTTCTGTATAACCACAATCATCGCATTGTAGTCCCAATACACTTATATCTGAATTAGCATCACCAAATTCAGCAGTTACTAACTTTTTATTACATTCAGGACAATCTACATCTGTAGCTTCTCCACCTATTAATGTTAATTTTGTAAGCCTTGCAAGAACTTCCTTTAATGACTCAATTGTGGGATCATTCCCAATATATTTCATATTGTTATTCCTCTCTTTAAATAATTAGATGGGACTTGGCATGGGCGGTCAATCCCGCTATTCCTTGACACTAAAAAGGAATACCAAGTCCCCTCAAATATTTATGGATGGTTAGCCCCTTACTCCGCTCTGAACTTTACCGCACATTGGCGTCCTTCAGAAAACAGAGTATTAACCGTGTATGTTTATAGTCTAACACTTAATAGGACTCTAGATTTATTACGGCAACTACCTATTAGAGGTGT
>CALBXV010000679.1 GCA_937890045.1 uncultured archaeon | reverse complement strand
AAAAGTTTGATATAACACCCTGCCCAAACAAAGATGTTGATAACAATAATCCTATTAATAGTTTTTTCATATTATAGCTCCCACTTACAAATATAAACAGTAAATCTTGATATATTAAAATAACTCTTTATATTTGATATTATTTTCATATTTAAAAATCTAACCTCACTCTAAAAGTTATTTGCATATCGCTGGGGATCTTTATGGGATTGGGCAACTTAGCAACAATAATTGGTTCAGTTAAATTAATTAGTCGATTGGGTTTAGTTTCAAAAGTACCCAATCCTTTTTGATGTTCACTATATAATTGTATTGTCGTCACGGATGGTGTCCACCCACTCGCTGTTAACCTAGATCTCAAATAAGGGGTTTCAATCGGATTAGTTAAATCACTTCCACTATGAAAAGCTCTTGCTGTAGGATTCATAGTAAAATTAAACTCTTCAGGATTTATTGTTACTAAATACTCATAAGTATAAATAGTCTGCGTTGATTCAAATTTTAATGTATACTTATCAGTCGTAACATCAGCATAATTAATGCTTGCAGAATACGATCCGGTATCTGTAACTGTAACTATACCATAATTATAAAATATATTTCCGACATAATTATCAGAAGAAGATGGACTAGTAACACTTTGAGATATAGTATGTCCCACCGGATATAAATTTCCATGACCATCATCTTGAATTGTAACCTCTTTTGATGTCGAATTATCTATAAGTTTAAAACTTCCGGGTTTAATTCTTTCCCCAAAATATTTTTGAGGTATAGATAATATTGAACCTGATACATAAAATTTATTAACATGCTGTGGTTTTACCGCATGTGGTTGGGCTAAACTATATGACCATTGATCAAAACTTGAAGATTCGGCTGATCTTAAATTAGAACCGCTTTGATAAAACAAAATATGCAAAGAATTCCAATAACTCCCAGATGCATTATAAACAACATCAGATCCAACTTTTTTTGAGCCGGACCTATATTGAGTTGATTTTATTCCGGCTGAACCAGAATCTAATGATTGAGTTTTATAAACTGTTGTTTCAACAGTTGAAATATCTGATGGGTTGATTGACTTAAAAACAAACATTCCATATTATTAATAAGTAAGTTTAACTTTAATTGTAGCCTCACTACCAAAATTCTTAATTAAGGGTGTACTTAATTTTCCTATTGCTACTAATTGACCATCTGTTCCATATAATCCAACTCCTGAAATATAAACTGTTGGATTTCCCCACATGTTCTTATGTCTTATTTCATTAGATGATCCACTAACAAATGTCGGATTATTGCTAAAATTCATTACATTAGCTTTAGCTCTACAAAAATAACTTACAGAAACTTGATCTTCTTCAGATCTTAATTTTATGTAAGCTCCATCTTTTTGCAGACAATTTACAAATCGAAGAGCGTTATTAGCATTACCGTTTGCATCCAAATTGGGAGCAAACCCGCTACAGCTTGCAAAAGATGCATTAGTACTAATACCCGATGATACGCTGTCGAAGCTAGCAGTCATACTAGTTCCCACCACCGTACCCGGTATACTCGCAGATAATTCAGTGGCACTAAATATCATAGCTCCAACATTAGGATAAAACCACCCATAAACTTTATCCGCGGCGCCATTCCCTAGAGGAACACCATCCGATCCACTAACTATATTATATCTTGGACCCGCAACTGTAGCAACCGCAGTTCTGGTATTACTATCATCTGTTAGATATAATGGTGCGGCCCCCGCATTCGTGTTTACAGAAGTAGATCCCGTAAGAACCATTGTCCAATTTTTCTTATTAATTCTATCTTTATATAATGATCTCTTACCGACTAAAACATAAATATCTGGGTCTCTGGCGCTAAGCTTTTTATTTGTGGGATCTAATCCCTCATTTGTAGAAATTCTAAAACCTCCTGAAATTTCTGACTCTGCAAGTAAAGTTCCCGCCCATTGGCGATAAATTGCTTCAGAGGGACCTTCAATATTTCCACCATTAGTATTTGATCCGGATCCGCCCACATGACCATATGCAACTGAAAACTGAGTTGTAGCACTAGATGAGAGGGGGTGCGTTTGTGCAACATTAAAATAATATGCTTCATTAGAATCAGCAAGTGACATTGTATAAATAGTAGAATTATCTAATGTACCACCACCGCCAGTAAAATACCCTGTAGTTACTTTTGAAGTATCTAAAAATACATCATCACCCATTGTTCCACCAAAAATATCTCCCACATTAAGAGGAATTTTTGTATTAGCACCACCAGCAGGTATTGCTATTGAAGGTACTGAAGATTGTTCAGGGGGGTTAGGGTTCGCTACAAGATACGCCATAGGGCCGTTATAATTATAAAATTCTTCATAGCCCGGCTCATACTGCTGTGTGTCTCCATTCCAATCAAAATCTACTCGTGTGTAAATCTTTTTATTTTTTATTTCGTTCACATTAAATCTCCATAAATCTTAAATTATCCTTGAGTGCGGCTTAGGTTGGGGCTAGTAACTGTTACCGGTATTGTAATACTATTAGTAGTATGATGAGCTCCTGTATCTTTTGCAATAAACAACAATGTAGTAGTTCTAGCTTCAGATAAAGGTGCTGGCATTAAATCTATTGTGGCCACACCGTTAGCATTTGGGGTAATCTCTATAGCTCCCGCAGACGGAATATCAGCCTGCGATATGAACTGATGAGAAACGCCTGAAATGCTCGACCAACTAGTTCCTACTGGATTTAAAAGCTGTGCATTAGGAGTTATTACAAAATAACCTTCTGTAGCTCCGTAATTTGCAGTAGTAATGCTCCAAGTTTTAATATTATTTTCCGGAGAAACTGCCCCTGCACTAAATGCGCTTGGTTCGGTTACTTGTAAAAGAGGTAATGCTGTAGTATCTTTATTTAGAGTTACTAATTTATTTCTCATAAAATACTCTGCCTGAGCTATAGCTTCAGGTTGAGGTAAATTTTCTATAGCCTCTCCATAATATGCGGAGCCGCTAGGATGACCAACATTCCATAAATTATAATCAACGCCCGTGTCAGTTAAACAAAAACTACTAATATTTAAAGGTCGACCTTGAGCTATAAGTTTTCTACCCTGTTTAGTTAATACCGCATCAACAGTTACTGTTGATCCATCTAAGTACCCCATATAATTTCTCCTAATTTGGATTGCATTGTTGTATCATATAAACCTCTTTTTTTTCTCATATATAAATATAAATTACTTAAAAAAATCTGTCATTTTGGTTACTTTTACTTTACTTCCTATTAATAATACCCCCGGATCCTATATCAGCTTTACCTCTTCGAACAATAAGTTTATCTTCACCCGTTACAGTTACGGAATAAAAAGATGATGTTGAAAGATCTTCCTGCTCTACTATTGGTAAAAAAGATCCTCCCATATTTTGATATCCCCCAATAAAATTATCTCGCATTGAATCTTCACTAAATTTTATATAATGATTGGGGGGATAAAGAATTTCACCATCTGATCTTGTTGCGAAATATGCAGTTTTTCCAACAGGTCGACCGTCTTGGGGTCCTTCCGAATTACCACCCACATTAATATAAGATTTATATATAAATCCCCTCCCTTTATTTCGTATTTGTCTATTAAGGAAAAACTTAGAATCGGAATAATCAGTGTGTGCCTCACCAACACCTGGTGGTCTAGAAGATGAAATTACCTCAACATCACCCACCATTTGATATACATAATTTGGTTCATAATAATTAACATTTTGCCACCTAGCTTCGTCACTAGTCATGTTATTACGTCTACTAGATGAGGGCCATTCCATATTAACAAAATGTGTATCGTCTGATGAAGTTCCCCAATTATTAGATAAATTAATAAATGACGCATATCCGAGATCACGAGAGGATAAATCTTCACCTTCTGGTACTGACACAACTGAAAATATCTTTGTAATATTTCCTATCATGTCATACGTTCCATCTTTTGTAGTAGTATGAGTCATAGTTTTACTAATAGCTTCATTAATATCATAAGTAGCATTTTTGGTTGATTCATATGTTGCCAACTTAATAATACTTTGATTAATATCATAAGTAGCATTTTTTGTATCATTGAAAATGGAATTAGCTAACGATATATCAGAAGTTATTTCTATGGGATTTAAACTTGTTATAGGATCAAAAACTGATGTATTACTTAAATTAATATACGGTACAATATCATGTTCTACACTAATATGCCCTATTTCTGATCCAATTGCTAAAGATGCTTCTGGGTTCTTTATTTTTGACCTTTCTAGCAAAGTTGGTTGAATTATAACACCCACTAAATTCTCATTAGACCCCATTGAAATTCTGACTGGCAACATTTTGTTTAGATCATTTAATAAAGAATTATTAAATAAATTCTTCTGCGCTCTTATCCACGTATTTATATTAACTTGTACATTATAGTGCCTAAATAATTGTTCTCTAAATCTATCTAAATCACCATAAAATGTCTCATAAAGATCGCTAGGATCCGCAAATTTAGTAGAAAGATCCATATCAGCTAATGCATCAACTATAAAATCATTTAAAACAGTTTGTGGTGATCTAGTAATTTCAATTTTACTTGTATGGTATCTTTTTTTCTCGACTATATCACTATAAATGGTTCTAATACTTAAACTATCGGGGTTTAAATTAGATATAATGGGGCTACTTGCATCTGGATCAATTAAAATTTTATTTGTATTTGGTTGATCGGATCCCCCTATTCTAATGGAAAAAGTAACAATATCTATTTCATCCCTATCATAAAGAACTGACCCTGTTAACAAATCAGAGCTTATATTTAATGAAAAATCTTTAACATTACTTGAATTTGAATCTTTTATTTTAGGGCTTAATGATCCCGATTTCCAATTCTCATTTAATGCATAGTGATATGCAATCTCATTTCTTGAAGCTTCAATATTATTTCCAACAATACTCTTTTTGTTCAAAATATGTTGCTTGAACTTTGATGCACTTAAAGCGGTAGACCACATTCTAAATTCGGCGAGTGATCCCGTATATGTTCTTCCAACATATAAATTACCCGATGCTGCTGTAGATAAACTTCCAGTACTTAACCAATTTTGATTTGCATAATGATTTGCATCAGCAGTTGCCCCACCGCTAACGCTCATCGAAACTGCAGAAAATTCTGTAATTTTATCTTTCTTTTGAAGTCCCGTATATAATCTATATTCTTGTATACCTGAGCCGCTAATACTACTAGTCATTCTTTGTAACATAACATGCCACAACTTTCCGGGCTCTTTTAAAGATAAATAAGATGTTGACATTGAGACTGCATTAGACCCGATCGCCGATGAACCAGTATGAGTATTATTTAATCTAAACTGAAACTTACCTAATGTAGAATCACTACCAGTAGCTACTAACCTCACATCCCACAATTTTTCAGATGTGCTGCCGCTACTTTCTAATAATATTTGATCATTAAAAGTGTTAAGTGGCTTTAAAATAAATTCAATTGTATTTAAATTTATTGCATTATTTGTCCACCAATCAAAATTAAGAATTCTAGAACTATCATTATTAAAAATCCACGAATATAACTCTCCGGTTCGTGTATTAAAAGATACGTTATCTGTTTGTCCACTAACTCCCGTTAATAACTTTTTTATCTCATTAGATATAATAGTAGGATTATGCTCTTGTGATGAGCCTCCAAACTCTTGTATAGAAAGTACATCTGGAGGATAGCCATAAACGTTTAATAATGCCTTTACAGCATTATGCGTACCTTTTGTTTTATAGATATAAATTAAATTGTTTAAAACTTTGCGCCATGTATTGTGAGTTATTTGTTCTATGGTTCTACTATCATTTACAGTATCTTGCTCAGACGTGCCAAAATATTGAGATATACTTCCTGTAAATGGTTGTATAACGTCCCACCCGAAATTTTTAGCTAAAATGGGTAATAAATTAGTTGGAACAGATTCTAATTTTTTATATCTTCGTTTATAAAATGTTAAGTAATTATCAATATAATTTCTAATCAAATCATACTGTTCGCCCAATAAATTAATAAATGTTTTAAGATCACCCGAATCGGGATCTTCTGATATTAAACTTGGTATATTATTAACTAAACTATGAATATTATTTTTATCGTATTGAGATGCTGATGCATATAATCCACCATACCAACTAGTCCACTCTGTAGAACCTGTTGTATATAAAGATGTAAAAGGTAGTGCATTAGTTGGATCTTTTGTAGTTACTTTTACATCGGTAATAAAAGATGATGTTACTTCTGCAGATGACCCTGTATAATAATATATTCTAAATAATTCTCCGGCGGGCATAAGTGAACCAGTAAATGGAATACCACTTCCAGTTATAACTGTACCCAGCGATGGATAAAAATCTCCTGAAAGTCTTACAGGGTAAGAACTACCTGTGGGCACATTAGAAGCTAATTGAATTTGCTCGCTTGAACTAAGAATTTCAATTTGATTAGATCCGGCAGTAAAATCGCTTTCTATTAAATATGATGTCCATCCCCTCTCTTCTTCCTCCTCCCTCAATATATTAGGGCGCCAGTAAGACTGAGATGCAACATAAACATGCCGCCCCCATTCACTTCCTGTAATAGTTGGATTTAATAATCTTGTTTTATGAAAAGCATCATACGGGAGCGTTTGTTTACCGCTATGATTAGCATATTGAACATTTCTATTATACCATTGTAATTGGGGAATTGAATGATGCCCCTTTAATAAAAACGATAAATAAAATGATCCACTATGATTAAAAAATGGTCTTTCTTCTGCTCTATATTTATTTGTAAATATGTCAAGCCATCGGCTTGTTGGTATATCATCTGAATGTTTATATACCATATTAAATCCGTCCATGTATCCACTAGCAGAAAGATGGCGGGTAGCGACTGGAATAGTCTGAGCTAAGTTAATTCCCAACCCGGGAGCAGACGCCGTCGTTTCACTTTGATTATCATAATATAAAAATCGCTCATAAGGAGTAAACAAATTTATCTCATCCTGCACTTTTCCGAAAAGCTGTTTTCTTCTATTTATCTTTCCAGATGAATCACCCGATAAAGAAACTCCAGATCCAGATAATGAAGCAGAAACATCTGAAAGATATCCCTGAATATTTTCTACTTTAGATTTAAACTTTTCTAATTTTGACGCCGCTGATCCAAAAAATACATGATTACTAAAATTATTAAAATCAATATTAAGATTTATATCTTTGCTGCCAGAAAATAAAAACTGCTCTACTGTAGAATCTAATAAAGATGATGTTAAGTCTTGCTTGGTTTGAAAAGTATCTTGATCTTGACTGTATACTTTTGCTTCAATAAATCCGCTTCTCTCTAAACCTGCACCTAGAAACGTTTCTTCTTCAACATCAGTTTGAAACCAAACTCTTTCAATTTGAGTAACAAAAATTTCTCTTTCAACTGTAACGAAATTTACTGTTGAAACATTAGCAGATAAAGGATTGTTTAATTTTAAAATTATAGTAGCAAAATCAGAATCTGAAGCATCATCAATCGTATAATTTACAATGGGGACATTTTCTCCTAAAGGTATACCAAGTACGTGATCAAATTGATAAACCCCACCCGTTTCTAATACACTACTAAATCCAATATCTCTAGCATCCACATTCTCATTACTTAAGTTTCTTACACCCAGTCTAACTTCTTTTCTTGATGGTGAAATTTCATTTATAAAAAATTGAAAATCTATAAAAGGATTATCAAGAAAATCAAACTGTAAATTATAATTTCCAGTACCTACTGCAGCTTCAGCAAAAGTATCATTTGGTTTTGCATAAAAATTATTATTTTCATCTGTATATAATTTGAGTTGGGGGGTAGTAGAAGGTATCCACTTAGCTATCGGATTTAAGTTATTGCAAATTTGATTGCCCGTTAATCCTATATAATTAGGTAGTACTTGGTTTGTGTTGCCTTCACTAATTTGAATTGATTCCTGAATACTAGGATTTTCTATATCGGTACAAAATACAGAAGCGGGAACCCATACAGGAGGTAAAATGCTTGAAAATGGTATATCACTACATGCATTTCCCTCCCACTCAAAACTACCCTCCCCCATCTGTAAGCCGGAACACGCATAATAAGGACTCGGTATAGAATAAGTTACTAGCTCACCTACAGCATCTCGATTAGAATAAAATAATCCAAAGAATCCTCCACCATCATCAGAAACGGACATTCTAAGATAATGTCCTCGGATGGGATCAAATTCATTTTGCTCCCCAGGACCGCTGGTAATTAAATTTAAAGTTTGTTCACTAAAATTTTGTTGTATTGTAGCCATAATTTAAATATAGTTCCTTTTAATTTTGCTTCCTTATTTTTAGTCGAATATAAATATTGTCTATCATATACTTTTTCTATTAATACTATAATGCTTTTTTATCACTTCCACGCCGAGGTGGGTTCATGAATGTTTCTCTTGTTGCGGACAAGTCACTAGATTGTTTTTTTATTCCATAATCTCCAATCAATACGCCCTTATTACCTCTACCAGCAGAATCATGTACGGTATCAGAATCTATTTCACCTAAATTAAGTTCAAGAATACAATTATTTCGCAATTCAATATCTTCATTTTTAGTAATATAAAGTTGACCAACAGACGTAGTAGATGAAAATTGATTTTCATTACCATCCCAAAACGCATCGAGTACACTACCGCTAACGGTAAATGTGGCCCCGTTGGATCCAGACATGGGGGTTATTGTAAGAATATCATCTACTTGATATCCCTCTCCACCTATTGCAATATACATATCAGTTATATTACCCCCAGCTCCGACACCCGTGACAAATACTTTGCATCCTGTTCCACTTCCTCCCGATGTTAAATGTATTCCTGTTGTATAATCCGAACCGCTATCAATAGGAGTGAAAGTATCAACAGCACCCGCTGGTATATGCTGCACATCTGTATAAGGGTGCCACTCATTAGTGTCCGTTATTGGATCTATTCCCAATAAGGTATTCATATCATATGAGCCAGTAATAAAAACTCTAACCTGCTCTAAATCAGTTTTACCTAAATATGTTCCCATTTCATTATTTTGATACGCCAGTTTTAATTCTCCCAATTGATTCATCTCATGCTCTCCAAATAAGCCACTATCTAGCACAACATCTAAGCTTTTCATATATTTACTATTTTCACTAATACCACTTACAATTGGAGCAGTATAAGGCCACGGATAAGTTATAAAATCATAACCTCCCAAAGTAGAAAAATCTGTAATTTCATAACTGGGATCATCTATATATAACTTTATAGTAACAAGTTTCCATCTAAGAGCTTGTACATGATCGGGGTAGGTAGTTGAGTCGGGATGATAAATATAAGAAAATACAAAAGCTTTAATAATTTTAACACCCCCATCAAAATAAAAATGATTTAATATACCATAATCTCCCCCACCTTCTTTTTCTCGCACAGACCTATATGGATAATCCGAAATGTCCATTTGACCATATTCTTTAATTAACTTATAATCTAATTCTGCGTCATTAATATCGTTTTCGTCACCCCAACGAACAACTCTAAACATATATCCTATTTGTTTATCTTGATAGCTATCAGAATTAACATCACCGTTATTATCACCACTACCCCACTTCGCCCCATCTAAATAAGTTATATCACCAAACGTTTTTGATATATCAAACGACACTTCAACTTTATTTAAAGCAGTGGCAAACTGTCTAAATGGGTCAGATGCATCATAATATCGCTGTAACATGACCGGTTGATCAATTGCAGATATATAAACATTGCTAATTGGTCTAAAATCCTGGATATTATTTTCAGTAAAAGATTCACCATTAACTGCAAAAGTAGTATAGTCAATATATTTATTAGGGTTAAAATTTTCTGTTGAGCTCAACTCATTCAAAATTTGAGGGGTATTTATCCAGACTGGCCAACCATAATCGGCTTCATAAGTAGCTGGAAAATTATCATTATCCAAATTATTTTTTGAAGCTTCGGGTATTGTTAATCTTACTACTAGCCCTTGACAGCGAAATACTGGGTCGGAGACCCCACCACCGGTGCCAAAATTATCAGTTTGTCTAGATGGAACACTAGAATATAACTTATCTACATTAGATGAAAAATCGTTAAGTTTATCTCCCCACCCAATTGTCTTTTCCTCTATATCTCCAAATACTAAATCCTCAAAGTCACTCTTAGGAAGAACAAATGTTTGATATGTATTTCTACGTGCATCAACAGACATCCATTTATCCTGACTAGCTCCTGTTCTGACTACAATATAGAAATTCTTAGCCGAATTGGGATGATTTGTAGGGACTGTACCGAGTACATATTTGCCCCAAGCTTCTGCATCAGTAGCTAAATGATCCGTGTTATAAATAATAGCTATATCTGTATAATTCTCCCACCATCCCTCACCGCTATCCCACTCATCATTCAGGTCTCCCCAATATCCGGACATCCCCACACATTCCCAATCGCAAGTATTATAATAATTATAACCATCGTCATCACCCAATGATGGCTCATAAAAAATTTGTTCTATTGTTGGTAGATTTATATTTTCAGAAAGAGTTAAATCAAACCACCAATTAAGGCGAGTATCGTAATCATCTTCATCATTATTAAGCCATTTAAATCTCCACCATCTATAGTCATCATACCCTTCATCACACCCGCCAGTGTTTCTATGGATACTACATGGCATCGAAGGAATGCCACCGGGTGGGGAAAATTTAAACTCCTCCCCTTCAAGCTCAGCACCATCAATTAAAAATATTTCTAAGTTACAGTTCGTAGAATTACGATTTTGCAACTCGTTGTCTAAATACACGTATAATAATTCCATTTTTAAACCTTTATGTGGCCAAACTATCCCGGGATAGTCTCTTTTATTAAGATCATCTATTATTACATTATCATCAGTCCCGAAATATTCTTGATTTTCTTCAGAAGTAAATGTCACTAAACTTGTTTCATACCCATAAGCGCTGCTTAACCCAGGATATAAAATGTCTTCGTCCGGAGCAACTATACATTGTCCAATATAAGCATCACCTAAAATATCAAAATCTATAAGGCTGTAAATATCGTTATCTGTAAAATCTGCCATATCTAATATGCTTTCTTATTTTGCTTTTTAGCTATTTTAAATGAATATAACCCCTCACCTTTAATAACCCTTCTATTAGAATCTAATTTTAGTTTAAAATCAGTAAGCGGTACACCGACATTATTAACGCCTCCAATATCATTTAATTTACCATCCGATATTTCAGAAAAATCTAAATCAAGTATTAACTTTGGATGATTAATATTTGGCTTTGTTATAAAAGCTATTTCATCGGTCTTATTCCACTCTCTATTAGAAGATCCAAAAGGTATATTATTATTCTGAAATCCTAAACTCTCATCGAACCTGCCAAACTTATCTAACTTAGGTAAGACGGGATAATAATAAGACCCCGACCATTCTTGAGAGTTATTCACATCAACCATTAATATATTATCCTCAACAATTTCAACTCCTTCTCGATCACTTAAAGTATAGTTCTCTGGAATTATATTTTTCCAATGTTGAATATTTCCTGGGGTCTCATGTATTGGATTTTCAAATCCTAAAAATTCACGCATAGATACACTTCCCTCTAAAAATACTCTAACTTGCCCCAAATCAATATTTCCAACATACTGTCCTAACTCTCCCATAGTTGTTCCATACCCATTATGAATTAAAACTGGATTAATAATAGATCCATCTTCCCACTGCCAATTAGACCCGGAGAAAAAACCTTTTAATTTACCAGGATCGTACGACGTGTTAAAAATATCATTATAAATAGTTGAAACTGCAGTATTGTATGATCCAGTAAATGCTAATAATGATTTTCCTTTAAAATTTTCATCCGCAGTTGCCACGGCTTGTTCAATTTTATACTGATTGGCTTCATTTACGGGGCGGGCTATTTGTTCTGAGCCCGATACAAATCCGGAAAGTACTTTTGATGTTCTAAAGTATAAACTTCTATCTGAAATACCTCCTATAATAGGTGTGGTATATTCGTAAGGTATAAGAATATATCCGTCTCCCCCCAGTTGTGAAAACTCTTCAGAAAATCCCCGCCTTTTATTAAGAAATATATTTAATGAAAATTTTATAAAATTAACTTTAACAATTGCTTCTTCTATTCTATGAATCATATACCCAGTTATAGTATAAAATCCCCATGAGTTATAATGATGTTTTACATGGCTTCCTAAGCTATGAGGTTTAGTTTTAAATTCTATAGGTGATCCGTCTCCCCAGTCTATAAAAGCAATATAAAACTCATCTAATAGATCTGGTGTAATATCTCTTGGGCTAAATGGGTGACCTGACTGTCGGGGATAAAAATAAAATTGAACTTCACCTGGGCCTGAACTATTTTCATGTTCTTCAGGACTAATTTTGTTATCATAATATTTTACAATGGGGGCGTCAACATTATTACCCATGCTATATCTCATACGAACATCAACGTCAGGACTAAAATCTCTTATATCATTATTATTAGAGCCTATTCCCGATGATATCCATTGTTCTTGATCAAACGTATTATCTTCATTAGCTACAAGAATTTGCCATGAAGTGTATGCTG
>CALBXV010000678.1 GCA_937890045.1 uncultured archaeon | reverse complement strand
CAGCAAATTGGGAATGGATACTTTTGGGATTTTACACCATAGAAAAAATTGTCCGCCTTAGCCCGTCTAAAAAGGACGATGTTATTTTTGATATGGTATTGAAACCTGTTTGGGATGCCGTAACCAAGAAAAAGTAATATTTTTAAAATAAATTTTAATTAGTACAAAATTAGTTATATTTAATAATAAAGGTTATTGATTTTATATCAATACGTTAATTACATAGTGTAAAGGAGTTATTTATGGCAGAGGCTTATAAATTCCCTACAGAGATGGTAGATTTACCGTCTAAGGGTTATTTCTATCCTGATGGGCACCCGCTTACTTCAGGTAAAGTAGAAATAAAATATATGACAGCAAGAGAAGAGGATATTCTTACTTCTCAGAATTTGATACAACAAGGTACAGTTATAGATAAATTGTTGGAATCTTTAATTGTAGATAAATCAATTGATATTGATGATATGTTGATTGGTGATAAGAATGCAATTATGGTTTCTGCAAGAATTCTTGGTTATGGTAAAGAGTATGAATTCACTTATGATGACGAGGAACATACAACTGATTTATCAGTACTTGAACCTGTAGATTTAGATTTTTCAAAATTTACAAAGGGAGTAAATCAATTTACTTTAGATTTACCAAGTTCAAAGAGAACTATTACCTTTAAATTGTTGGTTGGTAGAGATGAGAAAGAAATTTCAAAAGAAATTGAAGCTCGTAAAAAAATAAATAAACAACATAGTTCAGAATTGACTACAAGATTAAAGAAAATGATATTATCAGTTGATGGTAACTCTGAAAAATCACATATAAATAATTTTGTAGACAATGAATTTTTATCGAGAGATTCTTTAGCATTTAGGGTATACTTAGCAAAAGTTACACCAGATGTTGATATGAACATAACAGTTGTGGATTCAGCTGGAAAGGAGAATAAGGTGGCAATTCCAGTCACCATACGATTTTTTTGGCCTACCGCCGGAGTATAAACCGGAAATCCACGAACAAATATTTCAATTAATATTACATTCTAAAGGTGGGTTTACTTTTAGTGATGCATATAACTTACCTATATATCTTCGTAATTTTTATCTCAAAAGGTTACAGACTTTTTATAAAAGAGAAGCTGAAGATTTACGAAAAGAATTAGACAAACATAAAACCTCGTTCCGAAAGTAAATTTTTATATATTTGATATTTATAATTGAGTTATAACATATTTAATTTGATTGGAGATTCAAATGCCTAAATATAAAAATCTTGATGAAGGACTTATTGATAAATTTATTGATAAAATTTTTGGTGGTATAGCCAAACGTCAAGCAACAAGTTACATCAAGAAAATTTCAAAACAAGATCCAAAACTTGGAAAACATTTAGCAATTGCTCAAAAAGCTGGAGAAACTACAAAAAAATATTTAAAAACACTTTCTAAAGCGGAAAGAGATGCATTTGAAGCTGAATGGGAAGCTTTATAATTAACTAATTAAGGTAATTTTATGGCAGAAGAAGAAAAAAAATTTGTTTTTAGTGAAGGTGACGCAGATAAACTTAAAACAACTTTTAAAGATTTAGCAAGAGACTTAAAAAATCTTGCTAAGGAGAGTGGTGCATTTTCATCTATATGGGATTCAACCTTTAACCTTACTAAATTATCACGTGATGCGATAGCAGACATGAGTGAAATTACAGAAGGTATGTCTGAAGATGAGGTGAAAATTCTTTCTGCAAAAATGAAGAGTTATAATGCTACTAAACAAGTTGTAGGTCAAGTTGATCAATTAACTGCAGGAATGGGTAAAACTGTTCAGTCTGTTAAGGGATTTGTTACTACTTTAAATGCAGGATTGGGTCCAGTTGTAATAATGATAACACTTATTACGGCAGCAGTAACTATTTTCATTAAAATGAGAAAAGAAATTGCTACAATTAGAAAAGATTTAGGTGTGTCAGCTATGGAATCCTTAAAACTAGCAGGAACATTTAAAGCATTAGAATTTGCTGGTAAAGCTTTTGGATTAGAAGCTGAAGATTTTAAAGAATCGTTTAAAGCTGCAAGAACAGAATTGGGAGCAACTGTAGATGAATCCTTAATGTTAAGTTTTAATCTTGCTAAAACAGCAATGGAAACTGGTACTACTGCAACTGAGTTAACAAAAGTACTTTCAATAATGGAATCAGTATCAGGTGCGAGTAGAGACGCTTTATTAGCACAGATAGAAATAAACAGACAAATGATTGAAGCGGCCGGTGTTGCACCTGGTGATGTAATGAAAGATATAGCTGATAATGCTGAATTTTTCGCTAAATTTGCTAAAGCTGGTGGTTCAAATTTAATTGAAGCAGGAACAGCTGCAAGAAAGTTAGGATTGAATATGGGTGCGGTAGCATCAATTACAGATTCATTACTTGATTTTGAATCTTCTATTGAAAAACAATTAGAAGCATCAATGTTACTTGGTAGACAAATCAATCTTGATAAAGCAAGACAATTAGCTCTTACAGGTGAACACGGTAAGATGATGGAAGAAATATTAAGACAAGTAGGTGGTGAGGCTGAATTTAATAAAATGAATGTTCTACAGAGAAAGATATTAGCAGAAAGTGTTGGTGTAAATGTGGAACAACTTTCAAGACTTGTTAGAAATAATGCTGCCGTGGGTGTTGCTGGTGTTGGTGGAGCAGTTAGTGCAGCTATGGGAGATTTTCAGAAAGTTTCTGCGGAAAATTCTTCTAAATCAGTTGAATTACAAACAGAAGCTAATATTATAGCAAAAAAACAATTAGATGCGGTGATTTAATATTATGG
>CALBXV010000677.1 GCA_937890045.1 uncultured archaeon | reverse complement strand
CATATTATACAAAAAGTTAAGGGGAAAGTCAAGAACTATTATAAACTTCGGTTATAAGTTTTCCAAAATGTTTGTGTATCATCTCCTTGCTTTCTGCAAGAGATAAGATTTCTACTAGTGCTGCGAATAATTCGTAGGAATTTGTGAGATCTAAAGGCATAGCTATCCCTTCTTTTGAAGGTTTCCACTCTTCTTCAAAATCTAAGTAATACTTTCTTAAATGTATATACTCTATATCTCTAAATGTATTTATTGTTAAACGAACTTGTTCTAATCCGTTTTCTTTTTCATGAATAATTCGTGAGTATATTTCAGGTTCTTGCCATATATCTACCATTCGTCTCTACCTTTGTTTTTTAATATAGCGTTCAAAGGGACAATGCTTGTTACATTTGCAGGACGCAAAAGTCTATAGGAATCTGTATCCCAACAAAACAGTAGAACTGTTTCTTTACTCTCTTTAGCACGATTGTGCTTTCTTTGTATGTGAGGAGTAGTGAAATCCAGAGTGCAAACATTGTATTTTAACTTTCGTGAGTTTGTACTACGATAAGTAATTACAGCATCTCCACATTCTGTCACTCTCTCCTTAAATTTTTCTTTGTCCACTTGAACACCTTAAATTTAATGTATATTAAACTATGGTGTCACTAACTTTTCCTTCTTAAAATCTGCTGGGATTTAAGGGTTGTACCAGTTATTTTTGATCCTAAATTTTTAGGTCTTAATTTTGGGTACAAAAAGACGTAGGTATTAAAATACCTACGCTTTATTTAATTTGATATTTGTTCGGCTATATGCTTAGCTGCTTTACCTGAAATCTTGTCAATGATATTCATATCAAGACTTCCACCTACTGCCGTAACAGCTTCAACTAACATCTGATGACAAGCAGCTTTACTTAACCTGCCTCCACCAGTCGTTCCTGAACTATTACTTTTAGAAGGGTTTTTCTTAACATATACGCCAGCTCTAGTAAGAATCATTCTTACACCATTTGGTGATTCACCTAATTCTTCAGCTATAACCTTAACGATTTCCATACTCGTTTCTGGAGTAGCTTCTTCGCCTGTATACATATCGATTGCAGACTGCTTTTTATCTTCATCCCATGCCATTCTTTTTCTCCTAATTGAAGAGCCAATACAGTAGCCTGTTTTAGCTCTTTGTTCTAAATAAAACCTATCCCCCACTCTTTAATCTTTCCACTTGTTCCACTAATTCTTTTATTCTCTTGTATGCCCTGTATAGTTGAGTATTCATTTCATAAATTTCTTTTTTATGCTCTTCTACTGACATCATTGGTTTATTTAAACCCCAAGCCTTCAATGTAGTATATTCTTCTACAATTTTTGGTTCAATTTGGTCATGAATTAAACCACTTAAATAATTAAGTCTTGCCTCTTGCTCCGCCACTCTAGCCATTACTTGCCTGCAGTATCATTTCATCAATACGAGAATTAATTACATTAATTGCTGTGTGTAAATGCCCTGTATCTTGGGGTTCAAGTCTTGATGTTAGTATTTCTACTTCTTTTCTTAATACTTTAATTGCTGCAATAAGTTCTTTTTTGTTAATCATCATCTTCTCCTGTGAATCGAGGAGCATCTACTAAAGCCTTATTTACTGCTGCTTTGAGTTTTAATAAACTTTGCTTCATATGTGATTGAGTAAATCCGTCATTATAAGGGTTTCTCATTTCATAATTTAAATCTCTTATTGCCTCTAATGCACCATTACTATCAGGTGAATATTCAATAGGTTTATTATAACCTAATCTCCTACTACTTTCAAACATTTGATTTTTCCTCTCTTTCCTAAATTTATTTTCATTATTCTATAATAACAAAATTTGAGAATAATGTCAAGAATTATTTTTTTGATCTATTTTTAAAACTGCATTGATAAATGATTCGATAAATGCGTCATCAAAATATAAACAAACAATCATTGCAGGCGCAAGCACTGTAGCAAACCCAAAGAACCATATCCCTGCCATAAAATTATGTCTCGTTGCCATACTTTCTGGAAACTCTTCTCGTATTATTCGCATGGCAGGGAGATATAATGCTAAGGTAGAAGTAACACCCCCTCCTAATGCAAATGCTAGATAATACATCAAACCTTCTGCCATCATATATCCTCTAATGTATAGTCCATAGGTTTATCAGTTTTTAACTCTACTTTATTACCATTCATTATCTTAAACTTCATGTGTTTAGGTGTGCGTTTGTACCATTTTCTTAATTCCCACTTTCTTACTAATACATCAATAATTTCACCTTCTCTATCATACTGATTATATCTTATAGTGAGTCTTTGATGTTTTTCAAATAAGGATAATATAAATATACCAAATCTTTTAAGATAACTAAGAAAAATCTTAAAGTATATCCATATTAATTTTGAATAAACTTTAATAACTCTATAAATCTTTTTACTTATTTTTTCCTTTTTCATATAATCTTTTCCTTAATCTTATATTTTCTTCTACAAGTTTATCTATAAGTGTTGTATTAATTTTAATAGTTTTTAAAATTTGACTATTTTCTGTATTATTTTTATTCATAAATTATTTACATCTAAATCATACTCATCTACTAGATGTTGTATTGATGCTAGATCATAAGAAAGGGCTGTAGTCCAACCTTTAAACCTTCTAATGCCGGACCACCATGGAACCCACATACCTTCTTTCCATTCTATCGGCACCCAATAATGTATTTTATAAGCCTTACATCCTTGTTGTTGAGCTCTTTTAGCGCTAGAAGTAATATCTTTTACTATCATTCCCGCTTTTCCGCCTTTTGTATCTGGGTGATTTTTATTAAACCATACCCATTCTCCAATTTCAAACTCTTCTTTTACACACTCGTCTGGTGGTATAAAGGTTTCCCCTTGTGCAATTCGAGCAGGCACTCCCACTCTATTTATAACATTTGATACGAAAGGAGTAGAACGATACAAACTTTTAGCAATATCAGTTATAGGGAGTCCCATTAAATAGTCTAAAATTATGGTTTGTATTTCATCTTCAGAGGCAGGTTTACCTCTGTTTTTATCCATTCGAGACCTTCTCCACTCTTTCTCTTCTTCGTAGTTTCGTAATATCTTAGCAAGTCTAGTCGTATTATAACTAATATTCAGCATTTCGCAAGCTGCTTTTTTAGTTATAGGTTTACTTGAACTAAGAGCTTCTGCTACTCTTTGTAAGTTTGTGTCGTTTAATTTTTCGTGTGCTTTTTTCTTTATTGCCATCAGTGAATACTCACATTTTTTGGTATAAAACCTGCGGGAGTTTCTCCACAACTCTCTATGAGTTCTTCTTCTGGTTCAAAAACTACTTCATACTCTTCGTTTCGTAGTTCTTTACTAGCTTCATACATTATTCTGAAAGTTTCTAGATCTGGAGCTATTACTCCCTCATAGTCCTTTAAGAATGCTTTGTATGCTTTTTCTAGTTGTTTTTCTGTATATAATACTAACATCTTTTTTTCCTTGTTTGTGGGAGGGCAAAATATATTGCCCTCACATTATAATTTATCTTAATGATTTTAGATAATTTAGAACAGATTTAACTGTAAACATTTGTTCTATTTCAAATTCTGGAATTTCTATATTAAATTCCTCTTCTAAACATAAAACTATTTCTATTGTGTCTAAAGAATCTGCACCTAAATCGTCCATAAAATTAGAATCTAAACTAATATCTCCTTCAGGTATTCCTAACTGACGAGATATTATACTGTATAGTATTTGTTGCTTATCCATTATTCTATCCTTTACTGTTAATTTTATCTTTCGCAGTACCAGCATATAAGCCGAACCAAGCTGCTCCTGCACCTACTATGATACTAACTAAAC
>CALBXV010000676.1 GCA_937890045.1 uncultured archaeon | reverse complement strand
GATGCACTTCCTGTTGCGTTTGTAGATGCTGTTGTTGTAACTTTAACACCTCTAGACCTGTTGATTGTTTTTACTGCGTTATCATCTGCTACACCTTTCTGAACTGCGTATATTACTTTAACTGCATCAGAAGCTTCCATCGCAGTTGAATCTGCATGAGTTAATGTAAATGTTCCATTAGAGCTAGTGTTTATAGCAAGTGGTTGACCACCTCCAACACCTGTTTGTTGTGTATCAATTATAGCACCTGATCCATCACCATCGCCTGGATCGTGAATAGCTACAATATAATCATTAGCATCTTCTGCTACAAGACTTGAATCACTACCTACTGCAGGTGAAGATACAGTTGAAGAAGCAAAGGTGAGTACTGTTTGTTTTCTAAGTGTTACTTGATTTGGTGTTACAGAAGATATAAAATCTTTTGGAGTAGCTGATATCGCAACAGTCTTGTTTTGTTCTAATAATTTAGCTCTAAGTCTGTGACAAACACCTGTTTCATTAGGTCCATTTGCTGTTAATACTAGTGCTATGTCTGATGTAACTGATGATACTATACTAGTTGCTCCAGATGGAAATTCTATAACATCTCCTTCTTTTAATTGTTGAGAAAATAAAGTACCGCCTACTCCAGTCACAGCTGTTGATGTACTACCATTGACAAAAGTTCCTGATAACTTAACCCGATTATTTGGGTCTTTCAACATTGTGTCAGCTGTAAAGTCTGCTGTGTCAGCTGAAGTTCTACATTCTTGAAATAAAGCTCTTACTCTATCTGAAGAATATGATCTAACAGCTGATACTGCTTTACCACTTGCTGTCGCATGTTCAAGCCTGATAGTATCAGAAGTTGAAAATGTTCCTTCTACATCCATTAACCAAACTGTTGTAGCACCTGATGCTGAAGATACAGCAACTGTTCCTTTAGCGCCTGATGCAGTTCCTTTAACTCTTTGTCCTGCTGTTAAAGCATAAGCAGTATCAGCTGTCGTAAGTTTTGTAAACATACGAATATCAAATAAATGAATTCTAAATCTACCATTTCCTAGAGTAGTTAATTCTGAATGATTTCCAGATGATGCTGTTCCTGATTGAAAATTAAAAAATCTAACTCTTGCTTGACCTATTTTTAATCCACTTGGAGCTGCACCTGCAGTTGAAATTTTTGTGTCGTGTAAATCTATTACTCCGAAAGGAGCTATAGTTGAAGTATCTGTTCCAAATTCTGGTTGACCAGAACAATTATTAAGTTCATAATAATTACCTATTTCAAATGGAATTGCAGATGCTCCTGCGTCTTGTGTTGTTCTAGCTTTATCAAAATCTAATATAGTTTGGGCAGGTTTATCTATTTCAAATCCTTTAACATATCCTTTACCTGGTGAAATAATACTAACAAACTTAGTGGCATCACCAGCTGTTGTAGTTGTTGTTTGAACTACTCCATTTATTTTATCTGGTAGCTCAACGGTTACTGCATCTTTAAGATGAAGTCCATTATTAATTTTAGTATTTAAATGTTCTCTTAACTCTACAGTAAATGGTTTAACTACATAATCTCCACTCTCGTCATAAGTTCTTCTAGCTAATGTTCTTTCTAATACATTATATGATGTTATCTGTACTTGTTTTGTAATAATACCCGTTTCTACTCTTGACATTTCAATAAAGTTATCAATGTCTTGAGTACCCGCCATCGCTTTCTTAACTAAAGTTAATGTAATTTTTAAACGATTAGCACCAGGAGCATTTTCGTTTGATGTTCCTGTTGCATTGTCTAATAGTGAACTATCGTCTGTATAAGATTGTAGACTTTCTGTTATTTGTAATCCAATTCTGTATGTAGGATCCTCTGAATATTTGTCTAATAAAATAGTTTGTTCATCAACTCTTACAAAGAAACCTCTTACATAAAGTATTCCTGCACGAACTGTGGCAGATGATCCTATAGATGTTGCAGTACTATGGCCTGTAACAGTACTTGGATCAATTAATTTGAATTCGTTATTTGAATTACCTGCAGCTGAAAAAGTACCGTTGGCAGATAGTGCTACTTCTTCTATTATTTCTTCTTTTTCAAATGTTGTTTCTGATGAGGAACCACTTGTTGCACCGTCTCCAGTCTTAACATAATTAACATATAGGGTTAATGGGTCACCATCAGTAGTTTTGGCTACAGTATTTATAACTTTTGCAACTGTTCCTGTGGTTTGTCCTTGATAATATTTTCCGATAGCCGCTGCTCTATATGATTCTGTAGTAGCGGTTCCAGATACATTTGGATTGGCGTCTTGTACTTTAACAGCGTGGTATCGTTTATTAACTGTAATAGTACCACCCATGACAAGTGAGCCTTCATCAAATACATGGTTACCAAATCTTTCGACTTGATTCTGTATTATCGTTTGAAGCTGTGTTAGCTCTCTTGCTTGTATCGCATTTGATGGACGAAACAAAATTCTATGAAAGTTTTTCGTTTCATCATAATCATCATAATAAGGCGATACATTTAAATCTGTATTCTGCGCCATTTAATTTCCTACATTTCGACTATGAGTTTTATATCTTCTATCTGGTCTGAAGCTCTTGATACAGCTCCTCTATTCTCCAGATAAATTATGTCTCCAGAATGTCTTGCGACTTCTTCATTTACAATTGCACTAGAAGCTTTTAATGTTCCATGTGTACCTGCACTTGAATAAATAGTATTACTGTTTGCAAAGTCAACAAAGTTACCAGCTTCATTAGGATATGGTAAATAAGAAATTATTCTTGTTGATGAGTCTACTGACACAACCACTCCTACTGCTGTTGTTTTTAATTCTGTTGATGCTGCTCTAATAATAGCATCTACTGTTGGAGCACTAAATCCTGAAGATACAAATTCCATAGTTTTGTATGCTGTTAGAGTTGATGCTGAACATAAAGTATTAGAACCATAATCAGTTGGACTAACAACTACTCCGATTTGTCTAAAATCGTTATCAGTTGGAAAATCTCCTGATCCTTCAGCATATTCTAATCTTGAATTAAGAATAACATAGTTACCACCTAATTCTTCTATTGGATCTGCCCCATGACCATTCTTTGGTTGAATGATAAATTCTATATTAGCAGAAGCGTTTGTTCCATCTGCTGGTTGATCTGCATCATCATTTCCAGGAATATCTTCATTTGCTACATAAGCATATGTATATCCTGACCCTGCTGTTGTTACTGTTACAGCTGTTACGCCACCTGAAGCTGTTGTTATTGTACAAACTCCACCAGTTCCATCACCACGAATAGCTATAGATGCGGTTGTAGCATTAGTATATCCAGAACCACCTGCGACTATTCTTGCTTTATCTAAAGCACCATTAACTGCTCCGTTTTCAACATCCCATTGTGCTGAACCGTCATCAGTTGCTGCGTCGCCTAATCTACCATCTTGTGAACCTGTATCAACTCCACCATTCACGGCTAGTTGAGCTCCCATTGTTTTAACAGGTATAAAATCGTTAGTTACGAATTTAATTACATCAGATGCTGATATAGAATACATATATTTCCATTGATATTGATCTGATTCTGTTGGTGTAGCTAAAGTTGTATGATCTGGTTTTACTGTTGATACATTCGCTGCAGTGTGATCTGCGGTACCATTAGATATACATTTATATACATTGTAATCATCAGTTACAACATAGAAAAGAGAATCCCACAAAGTGGTGGCTCCTGAACTTGCTGCATTTCCTGATGCGTAATTATGACGATATTCGTCATATTGAGTTGAAGTTGTCCAATCTCGTCTAACAATCGCATGCGAAATATCTGTAGTAGCTACCTTTTTTAAAGCCACCATACTGCGGTACGCATCAAATTCGTCATTTGGACTGTCTACGGGAGTTGGCGGTGATGCATCGTCTGCCCAAGCATGACCTCTGCCGATAAATGTATATGTAGCCGAGGTGGCTTCTGTTACATCTTCAACAAATTGCTTGGCATTATTCAAACGAAATTTTTCAGTTATTATTGCTGCCATTGTTTTACCCTTAAATTAATTAATTGTTAATAGTTATTTATATCATTTATCCTGTCTGAACTACAGCAGAATGAATAAAGTTTGTCCTTCTGCCTAATTCTCTTTCAAGATTACTTACTAATCTGTTTGGATATATACTACTTATATCACCAATTCTAAGTCCTTCTGAAGGTGACTCTACTATTAGATGCTCTCCAGTCTCTAACATAATGTCATCTGTATTTCCTTCTTGTTGAACTTTTTGCATTATCCCATAGTTTTCAGTAAACATGATATTCCCTAAATCACCTATGGTTGGTCCGGATTGATTTGATTCTTTCCTTCCAATCATAAGTGCTTCTTCTGATAAGAAACGATTACCACTTTCGTCAATAATTCTTTCTCCAGATTCTGAAATCAAATTGTATGAACCAACTTGAGTTGATTCTTCAGATACAAAATAATGTATTTCATCTGATTGATTTGTTTCAGTTTCACATAAGACTTGAGTGGCATCTTCATTTAATAAGACGCCTCCTTTATCTCCTGGATATGAACTCATTGTAATTCTACCAGGATATTCTTCCATTATAAAGTTATCGTTTGCTTCAGAGATTATATTCTCTGAAATAAAATTCGTTGATTCGTATAGTTTTTGTCCTGCTGGTCTATATCCCCAATTCTGACCACCATGTAAATCTACACCTGTTCTAGATACACCATTAGTAGTAACTCGGACAGTAGTACTAGAATCACCTGATATTGAAGTTACACTATTCTTAATGTCATCTATTCTTAATGATGTTCCATTGATTGCAAGATATGGTGGGGCCGTGTCTCCAGCTACTATTGTATTTGTTCCTTCTGTTCTTGCACCCTTCTGATTAAGTGGAGTTCTTGCCTGTTTAAGACCTGCTGAGAATGTTCTTCCTCGTTGTGTTACTGCTTGTGAAAATATCGGAGATGAAACTATATTTACTTTTCTCTGTTTCATTTCTGAATCATAAGTTTCATTTGGATCAGTTGCAGAAGTAAGTGTTCTTCCTCTACCGTGGAATCCTAAACTAGATAGACTTAAATCAACTGTATCTCCACCACCTTCTGTGGCTGTCTTTTGTGCTTGAGATGTTATATATGTGTCTGCTGTGATTGCTGCAGGTTCTCGTTTAGTTACAA
>CALBXV010000675.1 GCA_937890045.1 uncultured archaeon | reverse complement strand
CATTAAATTATCCTCGCGTATCTATAGAAATCTTCTTTATCTACGCTATAGCTTTTCATTAATCCCTCGTTTTTGAAACCAAAAAACTCAGCAAATCTTATTCCTGCTTTATAATCTTTTAAGACGATCGCTTGAATTCGATGGTACCTCTTCTGTTTTATTATATCATTTAAAATATGTTTCATTAACTTTAAAGCTACTTTTTTTCTTTTAAAAGCATCTGGTTGTAAGTACATCCAAATCTCAGCTACTCCTTCCCAAAGAGGAGTAAATCCTCCGCATCCTACGATCTTACCATCTTGGATACCAGTCCAACTAGTACAATGATCTTCTATTAATTTCGCGTCACTTTGGGATATTATACCCGCTAAACCTAAGCCATTAATATCGTTAAAGTCGAGCCAGTTTAGGTGCCAACCCTCGAACCTTACTAGCCTGCTTGACGGATTGCTCATACGTATGTTGGTGACAAGTTATAGAAGAAGAGTCTATCCACTCTCCAGTATCTAATCTTTTTATCCATAAATAATCACAATCCAAACAATTAACCCATTCATGAACCTTTGTAAAGATATATTCTTTCCAGGGTTCTAAATGAGTAGAGCCACAAGCCGGGCACTTGTTCATCGTTTTTGTATTTCACCTCTAGGTCCTATAGCAACCAAAGTAAAAGGCAATGGTTCGTCGTGGATAACAGTAACTTTAGCTTGTCTTTCGTGAGGACCATTAAAGTTTAATATCCTATCGCCTGTCTCTAATGGAGGAGAACTATCCATTGGACTTAATCCTGATCTTGTTAACACTCGTTCTAGACTAGTCTCACTAGGGCCAATTTGACCTCCTAATGATTTATATAATCTAAGTAATACCTCTGATATTCGTTTAGTTTTACCTTGAGCAGTACCAGTGGTCATGGCAGCTTCTAATGGTAGAGTTACTAGTTTAGATGTGTACCCCAATCCTACATGGCACTTAGTTGTTGCTCTATCTAGAACTATCTGACCAGAGGATACTGTTTTATTCGCATGGGTAGCTCCTTCTGATAGTATAGTAACTACCTCTCCTTCTAAATGAGATAATCCTGTAATAGTAGTAGCAGACACTCCTGCATATGAAAGTCCTGAATCAACAAAGAAAGCATCATCTTTATCAGTTAATGAAGTAGGTTCAAATCGATTTTCTAAGAACTCTACATACCTGTGTGTTGCCGAATTTATGGTTCTTTTGACAATCATATATAGTGTATCAAAAGTACCGCCAACACCAGGAACTGCTGCAAGTGACTCAACTTCAACCCCAGTACCTCCTAATATTTGTTTATGCCAAGCGATAACATTCTCGTCTCTTTTATAGGTCATAGAAATAAGAGAACCATCTGTTAAAATACAATACACAAGACTATCTGGTTCAGATATATACTCTACATGAGCTATTCCTGGTCTAGTTATATGTTCTGATAATAATGAAAGATTAGCTGATAAATGTTTATCTTTTTCAAAACTAAAACTTAGTTCTCTTACCTTTAATGTAGATCTAGAAACATATAAAATAGCGTCTCCAGCAGAAGTTGGTGCCTGATTAGCAGCACCGTCTCTTGTTTGTTTATCAACTTTTACTTTAGTGGGTGAAAAGGCTTCTGTAGTAGAACCTGACCATATTTTAAAAGGTCCGTCACTAGTTCCAGCAAACATATCTGCGTTATCGACAACTAACCAAAATATTGCGTTTACCTGGTTATCTGTAATAAGTCGATTAACTGCGTTTGAATCTGTTACAGAACCGTCTCTTATTGTTGGTTTATGACTATTAAAGTCATTTGATCTTGAACACCAAAATGCATTTGGTTCAGCTGTTGTATTACAGAAAACTAATCGATTGTTAAAAAAGGTGGGCTGTCCTGCAGGCCAGTTATCAACATACCAAGAACCAAGACGCCAGGTAGTTACTGCACTTGTGTCAACAAAGTCAGAATCATCATCATCTATTACAGTAGCATCAACATGCGTTGTATCTGTAAAAGCGGTTACTTTAGCGGCACCCCACGCAGATCCTTGTTTAATGCGTATATTCCTACCAATATCAGCAGCAGAAAACAAAGCGGCAGATGCAGTAATAGTAACACTACCCGTTGTACCTGAAGGAGAAAGAGTTGTAGCTGTTGTATTTTCTTCGATATAAGGGCCGTCTCCATAATCGTAAGCACTTAATGTCCATGAAGTATGACCGGTCCTGCTTAACTGTTTAGGAGCGTGGGCACTATGGCAAATATAAAGAATATCTGCTGATTGAGTGAATCTTAAATCAGGGATTTGAGCGGTTGTGTAGGTAGTACTTATTTCGTAAGCAGAACCGCCACTTGTAATTTGTCCTTCGTCTTTATAGAAACGAATGTAATTATTTCCGAATTCTAAAACGTAGGCTTGTATAGTAGAAAATATAAAAGGAACTAATCTTGTTTTAGCAGATTCTGTTTTAACAGTGGAGATAAATCTAGTGCCCGGTCTTTTATCAACAGGCCCATGTGGAAAGGTATAGAAGTTTTCTAATTTAGATACAGCATCTTTATATTTAGCAAGTTCTACACGCCCTTCTAATAAAGGACTAAACTCGCCTGCTGTAAAATTAGTCTGAAAAGTATCGGCTCTAATTCCAGATTCTGCTGGCTTTTTTTTTGTTGTTGCCATTAAAGATCACCTGATCCGATACTCGTTCCTTTAACCCTGGAATCTAACCATAGATTTGCTTCTAAATCATCTGGATAATTAGCTTGAGCATCAACTGATTTAGCGTCTTTAAGATGTAATCTATAGACAGTTAATAGGTCTTCAGCTAGTGTGCTACTTTGAGTTAACCGTTCCGCTATAGTAGCAGCTAAACGGACTGCCAAGGCTTGAACAAACATGGAATCATATTCAGTGACCGTTTCGTTTTTATAAACATAACGTATATTAATTGGATTAGAATCTGTGAGAATAAATCGACCTTCAATCTTGTATTTAGGATTATCTTCTATTTCAATTAATCTCAGTAAATCGGTTGGCATATCGAATCTATGATTAAACCCATAGATCGGAGTAGTCGCGTCTAAAGAAGGAGTAGCTTGTTTTACAGCAAAGTTCCAAATATGATCTCGTAATACAGCATCTCTAATAGTTTCATAGACTGTATTTATTGTATTAGCTGCAGCAGTACCATCGGAGAAACTAGTGATAACGTTATCTCCAACGTGCATAAGGGCTAAATTCGCTATTTCTACTTTTGAATTGGCCATATAAAAGTTCCCCCGGCCGAAGCCGGGGGCCCAGTTTTAGGTTATTAATCTACAACATACATTATGTATGCGTGAATAGTACCTGTAGCTGCAGCGCCAGCCATTGTTAAAGAAACAACGGTTTCAGCGGAATATGTATATCCAGCAAAGCCATCGATTTTACCGATGAGAGGGACCATAATACCAGCTGAAGCAGAACTAGCAGCTGCCATGAAACGATCAGGATCATCAGCATCGCCAAGGGCCAAAGTAGTACTTGTGGCCAAGGCGTCATGCCAAATCTTAAAATCGATCACGCGAGCGTCAGCAGGCATCTTAAACAACTGAATAGTTGATGGATCTGCCAATGCAGACGCTTCATATGTGTCGTACATTACTCGAACACGACCGTGAGCATCCCTCGGGAGGATATGATCAACAGGCGTAGTCGTTATTTTGGTGTAATTTACACCGCTAACAGTAGCCATGATTTATCTCCTTAGGTTATTCATCACAAATGATCTCAATCATTTTCTCTTCTTCCATTCGGACAGCGCCAAAAGAAGCAGCAGAATAAACTTGAGTCGAGTTTCGTTTGTCACGTCTAGGACCGATTTCAGCCTGAATTTCTGCGCCCATTGCAAGCAGCATGCCTGAATGAACCCAACAAGGCAGACGTCGATGAGCAGTACTAGAAGTGGCTAGTAATCGCTCGCATTCAATGAATCTAAATCCCATATAATAAGGAACTTCACCGTGTACGAGTGCTTTGATCTCATTTGTATCAACATCCTGGATCAAAGAGTTTGCTAATAGATCTGTCATTTGAACTGCTGAAATAGCAATGTAGCGAGGTTCTGATTTATCGTTCTGAGATGCGATTAGCTTTTGACGAGCATTTCGTAACTTAGGAACGGTCAATCCAGAATCCACTGCACTACCAGATTCAACATAATCAACTGCAATAACTTGACCTGATGGGAATGTAGTACTCGTTGATCCGGTCTTTCCAGTGTACGCCGTACCGAACATATTTTCGATAATGACGTCGTCTAGAGAACGACCTAGAGCAAATGCTGCATTCTGTGCATACGGAGAAGTCGGGTCAATAAGCAATCTGATACGATCCTTGCGGTCGATCAGATCAGCCCAATCGAAATCTCTTAAGTGGCAGCGTCTACGATCGTGAGGAGTTTCAATCAACGGTGTATCTGCGTGTCGAGTAAGAACTTCAACTGCGGCCGTTGCTCCAATACGATCATAGAACTGGAATTCAGCATTCTGAGTCTCATTCCGCACATACGGACGCATGACAGAACCCTTCTGTTGAAGAAGGAATTCTACATTCGCCTTGTACTGTTGTACAAATGCGGTAGTTATCTGATTAGACATTTATCAATCCTCAGAAATAGTTAATAATAAATTATTGCCAAATCGCTTGAGCTACCCGATAACGGACCCTTGCTTCCCCTTTTACATCCGAGGCGATTGATGACGGACCATTACTTAATGGCTACCCGGTTTATTTTTTTTTCTTTTTAGCGTTTTTAGCTTTTTCTATAACTCTTTTTGGCAAGTTTGCTTTATTTTTAGATCTTGTTTTTTTTAATTTTGCTTTATCAACAGACATCCTAGATGCTTTTCTTCCTGCGTCAGCAGATTTCCTAAACGCTTTTCTTCCTGCGTCAGCAGATTTCCTAAACGCTTTATCTTTATCAGAAGGCTGTTTTTTAGCGTCTTGACTGGCGCGAGAATCTTTACGACTTTTATCTTGCTCTGAACGATAATCTTTGCGACTTTTATCTTGTTCTGAACGATAATCTTTACGACTTTTATCTTGCTCTGAACGATAATCTTTACGACTTTTATCTTTTTTTGAACGCTGTTTTGATGACGCCGGTCTAGTTATTTTTAGCATTATTCCTCCGT
>CALBXV010000674.1 GCA_937890045.1 uncultured archaeon | reverse complement strand
ATGTAGTTATAGGTGAAAGACATATGAATAAAAAAAATGTACCTCTACATCGAATTATGGGAAATAAATTACTTAGTTCTATGACCAATATGAAATCTGGTTTACATATTAATGATACTCAAAGTGGATTTCGTGCATATTCTGTTAATTCTCTTAAAAACTTAAACTTTGATGAAAGAGGTATGAGTATTGAATCTCAAACTATAATTGATATTATCAAAAATAATTTAAATATAATTGAAGTTCCTATATCCGTAACTTATTCTGGAATAAAAGCTAAGCGTAACCCTCTCGTTCATTTGACGGAAGTTATTGATTATATTATTACTAGAACAATAGTTGAAAGTCCCTTAATGTATCTAGGCATTCCAGGAATTCTATTTATAATACTTGGCTTAATTGCAGGTCTGAGAGTTATTAATATATTCTCTGAAATTGGAGCATTAGCAATAGGAACTGCTTTAATAGCTGTCACATTGCTTATTTTTGGTCTAGTTTTATTTGTTACGTCTTTATTAGTTAAATTATTGAGATCTAGTGTTAATAACAAATAAATTTAATATAAAATATATACTATTACTCGGAATATTAATTCGTTTAGGTATATCTCCGTTTACTGCTCATCCGTTTGATATGTATGTTAAATTAGATTATGTTAATACACTACTTGTTTCAGATTTTAATTTTAATGAAACTATTAACACCTTAAGACCACTTTGGTTTATTCTTTTAGGAATAACTGGCAATTTATATAACTACATATCAATTTATTTTCAAGTTAATTCCACTCAAGTTGCTGATCTACCATCTATAATGAATCCACATTGGGGCATAACGTTAATTCCACACCCACTATTCAATTTTATAATCAAACTACCAATGATTATATGTGATACAATAATTGCTGTTTTAATATACAAATTAGTATTTTATTATTATAAAAAACCTGATATTTCATGTAAAGCTACGTATTTATTTTATTTAAATCCAGTAGTTATTTGGATATCAAGTATTTGGGGACAATTTGATTCAATTGCTGTTCTTTTTAGTTTATTATCTATTTACATGATGTTAAAAAAAAAATATTCTTTATCTTCCCTTTCACTAATATTGGGTGCTTTATTCAAGTGGTATATCCTAATTTCTTTTTTACCATTTGTAATTTATATTATAAAAAAACGTAATCTACGTATTTTATTAAAATTTCTAACTCCAATTATTCTTGTTAGTATAATTGGTATTATTATCATATTATGGCAAAATACTATTGGACTCTCTGTAATATTCCAAACATTTTCTCCTACACATGATTTATCTGGCATATTTGGATTTGGATTAACATATTGGTCAATTTCATTATTATATGATCTTGCTAGTTATAATTTAGCTATAATTTCTTTATTAGTATTATTAACATTTATTTGTTTATCATTATTCTCTATTAGTAAAATTAATATTAAAAATTCTTTTGAGTTTCTTATATTTGCAAATCTCTTATTAATTATAGCAATTTTTCTAGCGCATAGACAAATAACTGAACCACGATTTGTTTGGCTAGTCCCATTTCTTTCTATAAGTGTAATTTTAAAAAAATTAAATCTAAAAACATATTGGGCTTTAACTCTGATAACTATTTTATACATGCAAAAAAATTTTCCATATTATTTATTACCTATGAATATTATTAATATTAATTTAATTAAACCGTTGTTTGAAATTAGTAAAAATTTTGGGATTATTTCAGATGGTAGTCTTCTTGGAGGTAAAGAAATATTTCATACTTCTATTTTATTACCAAATCCATTTGCCGCATCTATTTTAGCTATTTTAGGAATATTGTTCTCTATTATTTTGTTAATAATATATTCAAAGTATATATGTAAAACATTCTCAAAATCAATTAAACCTAAAGTGTAATCTAATGAAAGAAGTTTCTTTATTAATTCCAATATTTAATGTTGAAAAAACTATAACGCAGGTTATCCACCGTCTTATTGATCTAATGGATAATATTAATTATTCCTATGAAATTATATTACTTAATGATGGATCTACAGATTCCACTCTTAATAAAATTAACAAATACGTGAATACTTCTAATATCAAAATTATTAGTTATAAAAATAATGTTGGTAAAGGTCATGCCTTAAAACATGGTATAAAATTTGTAAATAGTAAATATACTGTTTTTTTAGATGGAGACCTTGAAATTTCTGCCTCAAATATTACTGATTATGTAAAAAGTTTACAAAATTCAGATATTGCTATAGCATCTAAACAACATCCAAATTCTCTGGTTAATAGACCAATTGCAAGAAAAATCTTTAGTCTTGCTTTTCGTATATTAGTTAGTTCACTTACAGGTCTAACTGCTTCGGATACTCAATCAGGATTTAAAGCCTTTAAATCATCTGCTATAAAACAAATTGCACCTTTATTATCTGTAAAAAAATATGCTTTTGATGTTGAATTACTTGTTATTGCAAAAATATTAAATATGAAAATAGTGGAGTTACCTGTTTATTTAACTATGGATGCTAAATTTGGTGTTAATAATATATTTAGAATGTTTATTGATCTTCTTGGAATAACATATAGATTAAGAATAATTCGTTGGTATCATAAGTCATTAAATAACCCTAATGTTAAATACAAACCTATTATTAATTGGTAAAAAAGTGAAGTATTTTTGAAAAAACAAAATGTTGGTTTAGTAGTAGAAACACCTTTTCCGCCAGTTTCTCGTGCTAATTTAAGACTATATAGACTTGCTACATCTTTAATAAATAAAAATTATAATGTTCATATGATTAGTCCTAGCACACGAATTTTTA
>CALBXV010000673.1 GCA_937890045.1 uncultured archaeon | reverse complement strand
TTATCTACATAGTCAGGATGATTCATTTTCTTTAAAGCATACTCTGTAGCTTCCTGCTCTAGCTTGAGAGCCTTATCAGCAAACAGATCTAATCCCTTCTCTGTCTTGGGGTACTTACTAGCATGCCCTAAGGCTTGATGACCTTCCTCATGTAACATAATAAAATTCTCATAAGCAGTCTCTCCTCCTCGCTCTTCAAAGAACTTTCTTAAATCCTTAAGCTTTATATCCATATTGTTAAGCATAATCTTCTTTTGTTCAGAAGATGGCCCAAGCTCTCCTCTTAGATATGGATGATTAGCTTCATAATCCGCACGTATCATGTCTCTATCTAAGGATATTTCTCCCTTCTCAGCATTAAATGACGCCAATCTAAAATCTTGACCAACTATTCTTCGTCTAATAGCATTCATATCAATATCTAATCCTGCGTCTCTTAATGCCATGGCAGCTATAGCACCCGATCTGGATAACTTATTCTTTGTTACCCAACTACCAGCTAAAAGGTCTGCTTGATGCTCTACTTCCTGCTGAACTTCTGGTCTAAGTTTGCCAAATCCATCCAAGTCTTCTGGGGACATAAGCTTTGAAGTCTGACCTGCCTGCCTATAAGGCATCATAAATCTTAGAGCTGCCTCTTCTTTAGCAGGCATAGTCTTTGCTCCAAAGAATGCTCCCAGTAAATACTGATAAACTTGAAGTTCAAGGGGTTCGTCTTGTACTGTAGATGGCAAGCCCGTGACAATAGAACCTGCTAAGGCCCTCACGGTTGAGTTAGCTCTGCTAATAGTAAGAGGATCAGAAGATTTTAAAGCTTTCTGCAGATTAACAACATTCCCTATACCGCCAAAGATACCTCCCATGGCTGCTCCACCAATGAATGCATCCATCATATGCTCAGCACCTTCTTGCCAGGTAGATGCAGCGGACGCTACCCCTAGATGTCCTGCATGCCTTAGCATTTGAGCCCCCACAGCGCCTTCCTCAAGGAACTTTATGGTACGACCTGCCACTATACCCTTACTAACACGCCCAACGCCTTCTAAGGTGAGATCAGCAGCTAACATAGGAACAGATCTAAAAGACGTAAGAGCACCTGCTACCTTACTCACGTCTGCAGTCTGCTTAACAAGACCAGCAGCTTTGCCAGCTTTCGCGAGCATACCTACACTCTTAGCACCTATACTACCTATTGTCCAAGGCCCAGGAAGCCATCCTACAAATCCTGCAAGATGACCTACGTTACGTGCTATTGCTTCTGCTGTATTTTCTGGGGGATCACCAACACTAAGTGTACTAAAACCAGAAGTAAATCCAGATACAAGCTGACCTACAGTACTGACTAAATTAAAATCAGACTGAGGCATAGACCTTCTAAAAGGAACTCCAAAGTTATCAGAGTTCTTTTCTAGCTGATCTACTTCTTCTTCTGAGAAAAGTCCTGGATTGCTCTGATATAGATCATAAGCTAATCTAAATTGCTGTGGATTCATTTAGCTTCAGCTGGCATTATTGTCGATTTTGCCATAGGAGCAATCCAATCTCTTAATTCTATTAACTGCTGTATCATGTTCTGTCTACTGTCAATTCCAGCACCATATCTGCCCTTATAAGTCTCCATTCTTTGAATCTGGGTTTCTATTTGACCGTACATTAAAGGTGCATTAAACCCAATTGTATTTCCAAACTCCATAATAAAAGTACCTGTCTTCTCAATATACTTTTCCATTGCTGCATCATTTTTCATTTTTGTGGTACGTTTCATATCCATAAGAGTATGGGAAAGTCCTCTTGCCCCTGGTCTACTTTTTGGCTCTGGTAATGATGTGGGGGGCGTAAGAGCACCATGGCTCATAACAGCCTGCCTCATCTCTATCTGATTGTTTTTCATCATAATCTCAAACTGGAAATTGCTTTTTTCCATTATATTGTTCAATGTATATAAACTTTCCATACTTTGAAAATTAGGATTTTCTTTAAACTTTGTAAGCAGAGACCTAACTTTTGGATTCTGTGTCATTAAAGTAGGATCAGCACCCATCACAGCCATTTGAATCATAGGCATCATCGTCTTTAAAAGATTCTGATCTTGTGTATTAATTAGATCAACATAAGCCATCTCATTTGCAAGATCCAACCCATCTAAACTCTGGTAAAACTTATCTAATTCTAGATTAAATTGTTTATCAGTAATACCAACTCTCTTATTATCTAATGTAAGCTTTGCATCAAATGTTCTCTGGTCTTCTTTCAGCTGATCTTTCCACTGCGTTATCTGTGCTGTATTGAACATATGCTTATTGCCTTCGGCTACTCCATAATGAGCAACCATAGCCTTCTGATAGGCACCTTGTTGAGCTATGTGAGCCGCATATGTTGCCTCATGTTTCCCTTTTGATGCCGCAGTCGATGCAAGAGCGTCAGCTTTCATCCATTCGATTCCACGAGGGCCTCCTTCAGTCCCATACAAAGCCTCCATCTGAGTCCGTCTAAGCCCACCAGGCCCAAAATCATATTCAACTTGAGCTCTATATGCAAGAGCCCTAACCATATTTGCTTCTGCTGTCTTACCTTGAGCCTCTAATGCTGACGCCTGGGTTTCTGCATTGGTTTGCATAATATTAATCTTCTGCTGCTCTAAAGAATCGGGGCCAATAAACCTTTTCTTCGCTACTTGAGTAGAGGTCTCAGCTGACATCCTTTCAATGGCAACACGAGCTTCCTTCACATTCTCAAGCTCTTGGGCTTGCAACCCTAATGAAGCTACCCTATAGTCTGCTATAGCCTGAGCAGTGTCTGCTTCTGTGTCAGCTCTTTGCTGTGATATATTTAACTGCTTTGCTGAGGCTAACGACCTAGCAATCTCTGGTTTAGTTGGCATAACTATAACTCCTATTAATCATTATCTAAATTTTAACCAGGTCTTGGCCAGTCCCAGCTATTATACTTGCTGCTGGCAGAATTGTACCAATTACCTCCATCACCCATTGCTTGTTGTCTCCACTTCTCATATTCTGACATTTGAGGTAATCTATTTAATAATCCCCCTCTGCCTTGACCAAAGTTAGAAAATCCACCCTGTCCTTGCCCTAATGCAGAAGCACCGAGGTTTGGATTAGGGGGAGTACTATAACCCCATTGTCCATAACCTCCCATATCTCCTGTACCATAAGTAGCCTCAGATGGAAGATTTTGCCCTGGAATTTGTCCACCCCTACCCCCAGCTAGCAAAGCAGAACCACCAATAAAAGCTGCTCCCTCTATCAGGCCAGATATCATTGCTTGCTGACGCTCCATATTGGCATTCCTCATTTTATTTACATCTGTTGCCCTAGCACCAGCTACGTTTGCTACTTGACCTCTCATCCCTGAACCTAATTGGAAAGCCCCATAAGCATCTTTTCTACCCTGAGTTACCATATTAATAAGGCCCTGCTGCACCTCTCCACCCATACGAGCTCGTATTGCCTCAGACCTTTTATCTCCCATCCTTTGGCTACCACCAAATCTGAAAGCTCTTGCTGTAGCTTCACGCCCAGCAGCTGCCCCTGTATCCATAGAAGTACCAACCATCATACTACGTGCAGCACTATATGGGCCAGCACCAAGATCGCCCGATAGCAGGCCTTCACCATATTGCTCAAGCATACCAGCTGTACCTAATTGTGGTGAAACAGCACCATATGCATCACCCCACTCATCTTTGGTTTCACCTAAATCAGCCTTACTAAATAATGTATCCCAAAAAGACATAATCTTACTCCTTGTTAGTTAGACTTTAAAGCCTCAACTTCTACTTTAAGTTCCTTTATTTACCATAACCCAAAAACCTCGTTGGCCATTGTAAATTAATTGTACAAATTCTGAGGATACTAGCGTCACATCACTTTCAGCATTTATTCCTGGAATAAAAATAGGCTTAAGACCTTCCATTCCACTAATAGTATCTAATTGATTGTCCTGATCGTACGTATTTCTTATTCTCCATGTTACATCTAGAGCTGAAGCAAGCCAAAGAACTTGCCCACTTACAGGTACGGTAGCATTTGTTGTACCCCCACCTATAAAATCTATTCTTTCATTTGCTTCCAAATCAGCTATATAATTAATAGCATTACTAATAGGTGCTATATAATAATACGAATGAGAAAAGCCAGTACCATTAGCCGATGCTGTTTTATGTATCGTAGAGGTATTATCTGTATAATAATATTTATGTCTAAGGTAACCTCCTGACGTTATATTCCCGCAACGAATAGCTCCAGCTTGCTCTGAACCAACATCAAGAGCTGGATCAACTAGTATTAGAGAAGCTGAAGTCCTTGTAACATATGAATCAGTATCACCACCAGGGTAAAGTTTACCATCAAGTTCTAGATCACCATCCCAACTCAGCTCTGCCATATCATTCTGCTCCCATGCAGAACCATTATAATGGTTTCTTCTCCAGACCATCTTAGGAGTAGCATCAGAATCTAATATTATGCCCATAGCCTTCTTGTCTGTACTTGTACTATCACCACCACCTATTCCTTGTCCTGCTCTCCAGAACCAAAGAGCTCTCGATCCCTCATTACCATCATCTGTTATATGAATATCACCTGCTTTTGAAATCTGAAGATTACTGTCAGCAAAGGTCGCTGACCCATCATTATTAATCTGCCACTCTCCATCAGCTGCTTGCATAGTACCTGTTAAGTATACATTCTGTCCGTATAAGCCATAGCCAGATAAGGCACTACCATCATAGGTAATACCACTTAGATTACCAAGTCTGGTTTTTAATTTACCCACTCCATTCCAGTCAGCTACGCTATCTACACCAGAAAATATATCAATGAAGGGAGCATGGCTGTCATCCGATGTAAGATATATACCACCCTTCCTATTAGCATCAGTTGTATTTCCAATCCTTACAAAGTCATCGCCAGCTGCAGGGGCGGCTGTATTGGTAAAACCAGTAATTGCTACCACATCTGCGGCTCTTCCATCTATAGTGTTTACTCTATATATAAGTTTCTTAATAACATTAGTAGCACCTCCTGCTGCATTTCTTGCAACAGTTGCCCCTGGGTTTACTTTTTGCATCATAATAATATCATTTGCAATAAAAGGGCATAGAGTTCCACCCTGAGGGTCTTCAAATGTTATTCTGCTATTCACACCATCCCAACTTTCTACTTTAGCTGAAGAAGTAACAAAGACAGCTCCATTTGTAGCCCTGATTTGTTGTATAAGAAGCTCATAGACACTAAGCTTACCTCTAATGGTCATATCATCTATCATTAGGTGATAATTCTGACTGGATTCATCTATTTTCCAGCCAGCTCCCCCAAATCCTGTGACACTATTAGCTGTCCCTATCTCTCCATGGGCGAGAGCATTGTCGTTAAACGTACCTAGAACAGTATTCGAAAAGGTTGGACTATCCTCAGCACCTACCCCCAATGCACTGCATGCTGTAGATGCGGATGTACTGCCTGTTCCGCCATCGCCAATTGCTAATGTACCAGAAATGCCTGAAGCACTAAGATTTAAATCCAACTCTGTTTCTGTAATTTGAAGACCACTATTAGCTTTTAGGTCAAGACTGAATGTAGTAGTAGTTAAGTCAAGACCAGCACCTGCTGAATAAGTAGTGTCGGTATCAACAGATGAGATAGATAGCTTAGAAGCATTAGTGCGAGTAACAGTTACGTTAGTACCGCCATGTATTTCGATATCATCAGTTCCTGTTGGGTTGGCAGAGTCTAAACGAATTTTTGTCGTTGCCGTGGGCACTTGAATACTATAAGTAGTATTTGTTGCCCCACTAGTTATTGCCGCGTCTAAGTCGTCAAGAACGTCCTGCACATTAGTAGAGCTTGAGTTGTCAAATTCAAATGGATATGCACCAATAAGATAAGCACCAGCAGTCCCCTCACTTTGAGCAGCAAGTTCTGTTTCAGTACGATATCTAGTATCATGAGTATGGGAATCATTGTCAACAGCTACAGTAAGAGTCATGTCCTGACTACCATTGATAATGACATCTCCAGAAGCATCCCCTTCAAGACTTAAGGTTCTAGCATTTGCCCAAACAGTCGCTGTAGCAGCGTTCCCTGTGGTACTTTGATTTAATGTTGATACTGTTGTTACTCCATTAGAAGAGATAGCCACGGGCCCACTCAGTGCCTTATTATCCCAGGTATCAGTACCGTCATAAATAAGAATTTGCCCTGATGTAGCATTCGCTATTGCTGTGTCACTAGCAGTTGCTATTGAGATATTTTCACCAGTAATACTATCTACGTAAGCCTTTGTAGTTAAGGTATAGTCATCAGCTGGAGTAGTTGATAAGCTTGTATTTTGCTTTGGTTGAGTCTTAAATACTGCCCCAGAAATTTCTTCATCTGATGGCTCTTGCGATAACGCCCTAGATAGAAACATCTCCCTCTGGGCCCACCCATCAGAAAACTTACCCTCTATGAGATACTTATTATTAGCAGTATCTCTAACCAACCTTACATCGCCACTATTACCTGTTGCAGAATTTCTATCTTCAGAAGATTCTTCAGTATTAACAGAATCTATAATCTGATTAATATCATCATAGACCTGATTCCAAGCTCTTGTATCCACTTCAGTTATCGGTGCTTTCTTCTTAGCTATAGGCATTAGTCCACCAATGTTGTCTGATTAACAGGCAACCTTCTAAATACAATACTCAAAGCATTCATCTTATCAGTATACTCAGCATGAGCACTTGATGCTTCTATTGTTAAATCTCTCTTTTTACGAGCAAGACCACTTCCAGTAAATGTTATAGGAGTACTGGTATCAGCATTAGAATAGTCCCCATCCTCAAATTGATATCTAACACTGGCTCCCCCTACCCAGTGAATACCATATAGCATCTTCTTCTGTGTACTCACTCCCATATTAATTTTCTTAGTTCTATAGAACCATTTTCTATAACCAGTACCTTTCATCAACCATCTCATCTCCCCTTCATCTGCCCCCTTAAGAAGCATAAGTACGTAACCATCCTTACCAGAAAGAACATAACTTGCATAATCTATTCCAGTTTCCATGGTCTTGTCATTAGTCATATATAAATCCCACCTCTTTCTAGGAATATTATACGACCATATGCCACTATATTTATCACCCTGATCCCAAGTAGATTCAGTACTGGGAGCAAGCTGAACTGACGCTTGAAAGAAAACAAGAATAGAGTTCCTGACTGCATCAAACGTAACCATAGGATCTATATCGGTAGTAATCTTGTCCTGCCAACCCATACTATTAGCACTATCACGCAATATAGGTTCTCCAATAGGCTTGGGATTACGACCATCATGTAAATAAATATTATTCTTATCAGCAAAAGCCATACCATATTCAGTCACTACATGACAATTCTGGTTCATACAGCCTACACCATCAAAGGTATCTTCTATGTAGAATCCTTCAGGATTAATACGATATGTAGTATTACCATCCCAAGCATAGATCCTACCCTGGAAACTAGCAATAGC
>CALBXV010000672.1 GCA_937890045.1 uncultured archaeon | reverse complement strand
AATAAAAAATGGCAGTTACAACACGACAAAGTTTAATAGATTATTGTTTAAGAAGGCTTGGACAACCTCTGATAGAAATCAATGTTGACGAGGATCAACTTTCAGAAAGAGTGGATGATGCTATTGAATTTTTTCAAGAGTATCACTTTGACGGTGTTGAAAAGGTTTTCTTAAAGCATACAGTAACACAAGATGATATTGATAATGAATATATAGGAGTTATTGATCCTGTTATCAGTGTCCTCAGAGTACTTCCAATTCCAAATTTCAATGCATTCCAAACTGGATTTTTCAATGAGGAATATCAAATGAGATTAGCTGATTTGGAAAATTTCCAAAGTTCTACGATGATTAACTGGGCTATGTCTCAAACTAATTTTTCATTAGTAGAACATTTGTTTTCTATTCAACCTACATTATTGTTTAATAGAAAACAAAATAGAATGTACCTAGAAACTGATTGGACTAATAAATTTACAGTTGGTACTATTCTTATTATAGAAGCATACAGATCACTTGACCCTGATACATGGCCTGAAGTATACAATGATATGTTTCTTAAAAAATACTTAACAGCATTAATTAAAAGACAGTGGGGAAGCAATCTTTCTAAATATGAAGGAGTACAATTACCTTCTGGTGTTACTTTGAATGGTAAACAAATATATGATGAAGCTATTGAAGAAATTAATAAAATAGAAGAAGAAATGTCTTTACGTTACGAACTTCCAATAGATGGACTTATAGGCTAATATGGCTACTAATAACTATTTCAATAATTTTAATTCATTACCAGAACAAGAATTACTTAATTCTTTAACCAAAGAAACTATACAAATTTCTGGAATTGATGTTCGTTACCTTCCAAGGACATTAGTTAAAGAAGATTTAGTATTAGGAGAAGATGTTTTATCAAAATTTGCTGCCTCATATGATATAGAAATGTATGTAAATAGTGTTGAAGGGTTTGGTGGAGAAGGTGATATAGCATCTAAGTTTGGATTAGATATTAGAGATGAACTTATAGTAACAGTAAATAAAGAAAGATTTACAAAGGCAGTTGGATTAGATAAACCAAGAGAAGGTGATCTAATTTATTTTCCGTTTAATAAAGGTTTATTTGAAATTAAATTTGTTGAACACGAAAAGCCGTTTTATGCTTTAGGTAAAAACTTTGTATATGAATTGACTTGTGAATTGTTTCAATATAGTGAAGAAAAATTTGATACTGGTATGCAGAATATAGATAGTATGGCAGCTAATACACTTTCTATTATATACACAGAACTTATATTTGATACTGGAGGAACGGGGAATTTTATTGTTGATGAAGAAATATATCAAGGTGCTAATTTAGCAAATGCAACTGCAACTGCAGTAGTAGTATCATGGATTGAAGAAACACGGACTTTAAAAGTTAAAGATGTGACTGGAACTTTTGCTGCTAGTACTAATACTACTGGTGTTTTGAGTAATGCAGTATGGGTACTAACATCATCTGATAGTAAGTTTATTCCTAATATTCCTTTTGAATCTAATAAACAATTTGAAACTGATGGAGATGCTATTTTAGATTTCTCTGAAAGCGATCCATTCAGTGAAGGTAATCTATAATGTTTGGAAAATACCATTATAATAAAAATATCCGTAATATAGTAGTTTTGTTTGGAACAATCTTTAATGATATTTCTATTAAACGAACAAAAGCTGATGGTACTGTTGATAGTGAATTTAAAGTTCCTATCTCTTATGGTCCTTCTGAAAAGTTTTTAGCTAAACTTAATCAATCAATTGGTATAGATGATCCAAAATATTCTATAACACTACCAAGAATGTCTTTTGAGATTACTGATTTTGCTTATGATCCTGTAAGAAAATTACAAACTACAAAGAAATTTAAAAAAGCAAAAAATACTACAGAAATAACTAGTGTTTTTAATCCTGTTCCATATGACTTTAATGTTACTTTAAGTATCATGGTAAAATATAGTGATGATGGAGCACAAATATTAGAACAAATACTTCCATATTTCACACCAGAGTTTCAAGTCACTATGAATGAAATGTCTACTATGGGAATTAAAAGGGATATTCCTATTATATTAGATAGTGTCTCAACCGAGGACACATATGAAGGTGATTTTTTAACAAGACGAGCTTTGATACATACTTTGACCTTTACTATTAAGGGTCATATATATGGTAAAGAAAGTGACAGTGGAATTATTAGAGAAGTGGATGTTAATCTTGGAGCTAGTTTTGATAAGTTAAATAGAAATATTGATATTAAACC
>CALBXV010000671.1 GCA_937890045.1 uncultured archaeon | reverse complement strand
CAATTGTCCAACCACCAATGTTACCACTATCAGCAGTTATATTACCAGTTATATCTAATTGTCCAGCACCATTCCAAGTCAAACTATCACCAGAAGCACTCTTTAATGAGAATTTATAAACTCCATTACCATCTTCACCTAAGAAAATTCCTGATGAATCATATGTTACTGCGCTTCCATCTGCTCCTAAAGCAATTCTTTGATTTGCACTTGAAATATAAAGTTCAGTTGCATCTAAAGTGAATGCACTTGCAGAGAAGCTTATATCATCCGCCTTCATTGCAATTGCACCACCTGCAGTAACTCTTAAATAATTATTTGCATCTCCTTGAACTCTGAAATTACCAGTTGTATCAAAAAATGTTCCTGTACCATCGGTGTCGGAAGAAGTAGTGATTGTTCCAAGAAATATCCTTGAAGTGTTTATCCCTAAAGTTGTACTACTTTTTAAATCAAAATCTTCTGATTTAATAACAAGTTCTCCACCTTCCATTGAAATTTTATTATCAGCATCTTTTCTAAGTAAGAAATTACCTGAAGAATCTACACTCAATCCTGAGTTTGCTTCAGTATTACCATTTGTAGCTCTTACTACAGTACCAAGTGTTATTCCACCACCAGCAGAACTTCCACTTAATTGCACATTACTAACATCTAATTCAAAAGTACTTGCCTTTATATCTATACCTGACCCACTTACTATTCTAAAATAATTGTTGTTACTAACGTTACCTTTAACAAGAAAATTTCCACTATCATCAGCGTAAAATCCTTGGTTAGTTGTAGCAACAGTAGTTCCATCAGTAAGCCACCCAGCACTAAAAAATGAACTTCCGCTGTAACTTCCACTAACTCTCACTCTACCGAAATCTAAATCTCCAGTACGAGCTTTTAATTTAACAAAATTACCTGATTTTTGAATATAACTTAAATTATCCCCAAATTTAAAATCGCCTGTAGTATACCAATAATTGTGAGTACCTACGTGAATTCCATCATTAGTACTATCTACATTCGTACCCAATAACATTCTACTTGTAGCATCTGTAGTAATATGAACTTTACCTATAAATGAACCTGTTTCTGCATGAATTGCACCTTGTAGAAAAACATTTTCAGAATACAATCCGAATCCAGGACTACTACTTCCATACACTAATCCAGAACTTAATCCACTAAGGTCTCCTAATCTTGCTTTCAGTTGTACATCATAAACTCCACTTCCAGTTCTTTCAATTATATCTAAGTAAGGTGAAGACATATCACTTGGATTTGCATTAAGTTTTATATAACCTGTTCCTACTGTATTTTCACCTTCTCCTGAAATATAACGTCCAGTTGAAACTATAACTTGACCTGGCTCATAAGTTGATGCAACTGATACTAATCCAGATAAAAATTCTGCGTCAGTGTCAACAAGATAAATATCTGCATCATCAGCGTGTGTTGCTTTAGCCGTTCCTTCTAATCCTCTTACAACATGAAGTACATTAATACCTACTTCAGATCCACTAATTCTCATTCGTTCATCATCAATTTTTATTTGACGACCGTGACCATCAACCTTACCTTCAGCTGTTAATGAAACTACTTTTGTTATATCTTCAATTGGAATTCTTGTTTCAGTTGTTGACGTTATAGCTCCTTCTAAATTAGTTGTTGAATCTGTAAGAATTGGAGTGTTTGAACCATATGCTCTCGTAACATGCAAAAATCCAGATTGATCTGTTTCACTGCCTGCATCTCGTCTATAACTTCCCGTAACATGCACATACTCAGTTGAAAATCCTGTTGCGGATATTTTCTTAATTGCAATGATTTCACCTGAAGCAAACCCACTAACATTCTCTACAGGAAATGCAGTATCTGTTAATGACATTGAAACTGATCCTGTTATTGCACTTGAGTTTGCTATTAATAATTGTCCACCTACTGCGTTTACAGTTTCCTTTTCAAATACTGCTGTAGAAAGTGTTCCTCTAATTCTTGCGTTTTCAAATTCTGCAGTACCATTACCTAATGAATCTATTCTCCAACCTTTTAGATTAGAAACAAAATCTGAAGTTTCCATTCTTCCACTTGAATGTAATATTAATCCTACTTCACCTGCTCCATAATTCTGTCCCAAACCTGCACTTGGAACTGTTCTTATTTGATCGTTTGTTATTTCCCATCCACCAATTTTATTTCCTTCTTGACCAAGCATAACAATAACATCATCATCAACATCTACACCAGTTCCATCAAATATTTTTAACCCATACTTATCAGTTCCACTATCATTATGAGTTTCACCTAATCTTACCCATTCATTAGCACTATCATCGTAAAACTGTATTCGTTTATTAGTGGAATCAATATCTAAATTTGTCGTATCTAATAAAAATGTTGACGACTTTATATCAAGTTTTGGTGAACCATCTTGATCAAATTTAATATAGTTAGTAGCATCTGCATATACAAGAAAATCTCCGGCCCCATCCATATAAATACCAGCATTAGTTCCAGCAACACTTGTATTTGGTGTTGGACCAAGTGAAATATATCCACTATTAGTTACACTATCTATATCTAAATTTGCTGTATCAAGTTTAAAAACGGCTGTTTTTATATCTACACCAGAACTATTATATTTTACATAATCATTACTACCATC
>CALBXV010000670.1 GCA_937890045.1 uncultured archaeon | reverse complement strand
AGGTTTTGCCAGATGGTTATATGAAGCAGGAACAATGATACCTACATCCATGATACCTGTTGGTTTAAGTATGAGTGGTGCAAGAATAGCACTGAAGTTAGCAATGAAACATAAAATACTTATTGCGGCAGTAACGGCTAGAAATGCAGCAAAGGCTATATCGGCAGGGGGAAAGCTTAGTAAAGCGTCTTGGCTTAACAGGGCAAATCAAGCCCAAAACCTCCGTAAGGTTAACGCTGCATATAAGCTAGCTTCTAGGGATTTTAACAGGGCAAGTAAAGCTGTCAACTGGATAACAGGAACATCAGTCGGTACCTTCTTTGGGCTATCACAAGCACAGACCACTAAAGACACAATGATTGAGCGGATTGATATGCTGGAAGAACTGGGAGATTCTGAAGGGGCAAATGCTTTAAGGAGAAAGTTATGGTGGGCACCTCTGGCGACAGGAGCGATTGAAGGTATTGGTGAGACCCTTGGAGCAAGATACCTGTCTAAAATATTCAGGATTAGATCAGATTGGATAACCGAGAAAACATCTAGGGAGTTTGTAAAGAACTTCCTGTTAAAGATGGGTAAGACAGCAGGAATGGAAATCGCTACAGAAGTTGGACAGGCAGGTGGCCAGGCAGCAGTAGAAAAGTATGCAGGTGTAAGGCCAGAAGCACGTATGATGGCAGAAATGGTTGATGTTATAGGCCCCACCGCAGTGATGACGCTTCTTCTTGGTGGCGCAAGTGGAGCTATTAACCTTCCAGGTGCAGCAAAGAGAGTTCAATTAAACAGGGACGTGGCACTTCTAGGTCTTGTTAAAAATCAAGAGGATTCAAATAGGAATATGGAAGAGGCCAGTAGAACAAGTTCTGAAGGGGCAAATGCTTTGAGTGAGGTTAAAGTAACTACTGACCCTAAGAAAATTAAAGACTCACGGGAAACTGTTGATATATTAAATAAGGACCGTGACACCTTAGTAGCCGATGGTAAAGAAGGCTTGAAGTTGGATATAAAAAAGGATAAAATGAAAAGGGATGGCATTAAGGCTAAATTAATGGGTCGGCTTCAACAAATAAACACCACGATAAATAATCTCAATAAAACTGGCATGAGTATGTCAGACCACCAGCTAAATAGTATAAAAAAGACACGTTCTGATATTTTAGAAGTAGTAGATGAGTATAACAGTCAAGAGGCAAAGCAGGTTGAAAACGAAGCAAACCAAACGGTAAAAGATCTTGGACTTAAGAAACAGAAAAGCGGAACAAAAGTTGAGCCAGGTAAGGAGGTTGTTGTACTACCAGATGGCAGTGAAGTACACATTAATAGACAGGGTACTACAGAACACCCAGACACTTTAGAAGAAATAGGAAGTCTGAGTGATGAAGACCTGGCAAGTATGTCTGAAAATGATGAAAAGGTAAAAGCTGGAGTCAGATATTCTAAATGGAGTCCTAATGAGGCAGGGAAAGAACCTGCCATGGGAGAGAACGGGCTTGAAGTGCAATTAAATGACAGCCCTAAACTTGCTAGGTTGAAGGTATATGCTGCAAAGCTGCTTGGTATGTATAATCATTGGAACGTATATCCTAGATTAAAAGAACTGGGTCTTAGTAAAGACAAGGTATTACAAAAAGATGTAAACAAAATAATAAAAGAGTTTGACCCAAAATACGGTGCAAAGGGTAATCGTCTGGTCAGAAACGAGACTGATGGCGGGCTTCATATGAAGCTTGGAACGGGGAAGGCAACGTTTACATATAAAGACCTTAAAGATGAAACAAAAGGTCCTAAGTTGATAGAGGCTGTGATACGTGCTAGAAAAGACAACTTGCAGGGCAAAAACAACAAACAGCTTGCGTTAATAGATACTCTTGTATTATTAGAAAGTAAGGGTTTAATTGATAACTGGAACGACTGGCTTTATATTATGAGCGAAAAGACAGCAAGAAGCGATAAAGGTAATACGGGAGTGAAGTTAGAAAGTATAACTATGTTAGAAGAGATAAAAATACTTAACACCTTTACTAATTATATGGACATTCCTCTAGTAGAACATATAAGTACTGTAAATAAACTAGCTCAGGGTAAAAACACTAAGAAGTTAACAAAAAAAGACTTTCCCTATTGGTCAGAAGATACAATAGCGAAAATTAACGATCAGATATTAATAGAAGTTAGCTCAAAGGCAATCATGCCTGGTACTGCAGTTAGTTATATTTCATCCCTACAACAATTACATGACTATATGGTTAAAAAGGCTGAAACAGAGGGAACAGACATGGTTCCTCTGGAGGAAATGGATCTTGACCAATTAACGGGTTCGCTGTCAGGGTTTGTTCGAGCACAACAGGTTGACGGTAAGTTAGATAATACCATAATGGGAATGCTTACTCCTGTTAATAAGTATTTCCCTAGGATTTCCGCTTATATTAGTTCAGCATGGAGGGTTGCCAAAAACATACTGAGAACAGATTTAGTTAAAAGAGGTTTTAAGTCTATTCCTGTAGAAGAAGCATATAGCATGTTACATGCTATTGACATTGAGTTAAATGTTGAAATAAAGAATACTCCAGCATATAATGAGGACAAGGCTAGGAAGGCATACCTTAACAAAAAGAATACTACAACAAGAACCGCATGGAAAAATGCAAAGAAAAGGCTTGTTGAAATACATACAGAAAGAATTATTTTTGGAATATCAATGGTAACTGGTATAAGGCCATATGCACTGCGACAACTTGAGTGGCATAATATAGATTTTAACACTGGTAATTTAACTATAAACGAATCAAAATACAAGGCACAAGAAGAAATAAGAGGTGTTATACCTCCTTATATAATGACACAGTTAAGGAATTACCATGGACACCTAAAGGAATATATTGAGGAATTTGATGTGGTGGGAGACACTGGTATAAAGATGCAGACAAGCGGACCTTTAAAAGGCGTTCCTCATCTATTATTGGTAGGGCTGAGTGGTAGAAAAGATGGTAAACTTCTACTAAAAAAGGAGAAGAGTAAAGAAAATAAGGTAGCTAGGGAACACAAAACAGTACAAAATGATATAATGGAAAAAGGTCATTCCTCTCTCAGCGCAGGTCGGCTTGGTGATATACTTCAAACTCGCCTGAAAGTGGCATATATGGAAGCACATGGGGAGAGTGAAGCAAATGCAGAAAAATACATTGAGGGCAAGAGGACAAATGTGTTCCGTCATCTTTTTGTTATTGAACATTTAAGCAAGGGAACCATGTCCGATAACAATATAGCACTTATTCTTGGGCATGGTGGTAATAACCTGGTGGCAACTTATAGAGATCAAATACAGGCCAAAACCCTTATGGTTGAAAAAGAAATCAGCAAAGCCGCATATACCAAGCGCCTTATTGAGGCAAAAGTGGAGGTTATGGGAGAATACTATAACAAGGCCTTTGAGTCGTTAACAAACAAAAAGGGAGAGTTGATAGGTTTAGCGGGGTACTCAATAGGGAGGGACCTTATATTAGTAAAGAAGGACGGTGTATATCAGCTTTATCATAAAGAACTTGGTGTATTTATAGAGTTGACAGATGCTAATATAACACTATATTCACTTAGTACAACTATACAACAGCTTAAGGGCAACCTGGTCTATAAGGAAAAGAAAGTAAAAGCACTGAAAAAGAAGAAGGCTGCTGGCGACACAGATATAGACGCAGAGTTACAAGAAAGCATTGATGAAGTAACTGAATTATACGGCCCCTTAGAAGAGAAACTGAATCTTATGATAGCAATGAATAAGAAGTTTGCTAAAATAAGAGAAAAAACTAGAAAGAAAAGAAAGAGTCCTGCGCAAAAGGCTTTAGATAAAAGGATTGATGATCTGTCTAAATCCATAAACCATGAAGTAGATGTAGAAGTAATGAGTGGGAAAATATTAGATCTATTTAAGATTATGCAGACATACGAGGCTACAGAAGAAGTGACATTAAGTTTTAATCGGAATGCTTTAGAGGGAATTAAGGCTACCATTATTGTAAAGAGAAATAAAGAAATTGATAATAGAACAGAGGAATATGATAATAAAGAAGCAGGGGTTGTAGATAAAAAGCATAACGTGGCAGCAGAAGCAGACCTACCAAAAAATGCCTTCACAAGAAAAACATATGAGAGGGCAAAGAAGAGACTTATGAGGCTTGCGAAGAAGTACGGAATTAATATACATCATATAGAATTTGTGGACCGAAAGATACTTCTCGAAGTTGATGACAAGAAAAAGAGAGAGATATTAAAGGCCCAGAACTGGAGTGAGGAGAAAATAAATGAAGCGATTAAAAACAAGGAGCCCATTTATATCACGGGGAAGTACGAAGTTATGGCTAGAGGACAAGGCTTTATCACCCTTGGGCACGGTGCTAATATCGAAACCTTCCTCGAAGAAATCGCCCACGCATTTATCCAGCAAGGAGGAACGGTTGACGGAATAACCAATGACCTTACACTGGGGGTTGAAATTTCAGAAGAAATTACTGCCAAGGCCCTGGCGAGGGCATGGGCTAGAGACTTGCGGATGGGAAAAACCCCCACCATTACCAAACAGGCAACAGGTCTTGCGGTAGAGAGGCCCAATATGATTAAGGTTCTTTATAATCTAGAGAATAATGAAAAGAAAGGGAATATATCGCTTGAGAATAGTATGGCAGAGGTTGGTGTATCATCAACAGATGATGTTAATACCCCTGAAAAGGCAGTAGAAGTTATTAACATATTAAAGAGATATATGTTTAAACCTAATGATAAAAAAAAGGGCAAATATGTTGATAGCACCAGCGAAAATATTATATCAAGAAAATCGGTGCATGCAATTGTGAGTGGTGGGAGGAGAGATGCGTCAACTGGGGCACACGATAATATTGTAAATACTATAGATAAGGATCACGAAACACTGGAGAACTTCGCAGAAGAGATGAACGGACAAGCAAGGAGAAACTCCACTCTTGCCTCTAGAATAACCAATAACCCTACAATTAAGAAGTATGGAATAAGGTTTAGGTGGATACATCAGGTTTTAGAGTTCTTCTCAACATTGCAGTCCTTAACTGAGTATGAGTACATCATGGCGGCAAGGCTGGAAATGGGTGGGCGTATAAGTATTTCACAAAGACATATGCTCAGACTGTTAAAAAACGTAAAGAGGATTCTTAATAAATATAAGGATAGCAAAAACTCGCATTATATGGATATTGAAAAACATATGTGGGAATATATAGATGATAAAAAAGGCTCCAGGTTTGATACTGATGTAAAACGGCTGTTAAGAACTAAAATAAATGCTGAGGTTGACTGGCTACAAAAGACGGAATATGTTTATGCAGCTATAAATGGATTAAATATTGCTATAGAAAAAGCCAGTGTAAAAATAGCCAGTGCTAATGAAAAGCTTGCTAGCTTGAAAAAAGTTAAGAAAAAAACATCACCACAGAAGAAGAAAGCGACCGAATTAGAAAGAAATATTAGGGAATTGAAGGGGGAAATTAAAGGATATAATCAAGGACTTCAAAGGGTTATGGGCATGTTACATACGATGTCTACAAGTGTTAGTGGTGTTGGTGTTAATAATATTAATGGTGTGGAACTTGTTGATGAGGTTGATGGTGGGTATAGATTAAACTTTAAATTAAATGAGGTTTTAAAGGCGTGGGACAAAGAGATGAATATTGTTAAGGAAGCTGTTAAGGTGTCAGACCTCGATACAATGATGAACATAAGTGATGATATAATCCCTAAAGATGTAAAGGTTTTAGCTATACAATTAAAGAGGGCAAATTCTAAATTAGGAGATATGCTTTTAAGCAGGGAAATTATATCAAGAGATACATACTGGAACTATCATGGTAGATATGTTCATTATCAATATCTTAAAAATCTGGTAGGACCTGGCAGGGAGTTTCAGGATACAGATACAGAGGGTGAAGGGATTGGTGAACCTGATATAGTTAAACAAAGGAAAAAAGCAACAGAAGAATGGAGAGAGGGTAAGCTTAAGATAGAAGATATATCACTGGCTATTAGCGGTGGTATGGCCCAAACACTAGATTATATTGCTAAGACTGATTTCTATTCTATACTTAAAAAGCTTGGTGGAGAGACAGTGTTGGACTTCACGGGAATAGAGGGTGTTAAAAGGGTAGGTAATAGATATGTGGTAAAACATGACTTACCAGAGGGTCAATACGAATTATTTGAGAAAAATAACCTTTATTTTACTGGGAAGGGAAGTAAGATAGCCAAGATGTCTTATGTAAAAGGACCAAAATATTATTCGCTATGGGTGGAGCCTACTGAGGTTGCAAGAGAAAGATCACAAATGATAAGGGCTCTTGCGGTTGCTGAAGACAAAAAGTGGAGTCCTGAGAAAATAGATGCAGCTAAAGCATATATAAAAAGTTTGGATGACGCTATGAAACCTATTGATGACCACCTTGAAGCGTTGGGGAAGAAACAAAAAACACCAGAAGGTGTGCAAATAGATAGAAAATTTGACTTTATTAAGGATTTTAGATTAATTACGGGAAAGGGTTTTGAAAAGTTAGAAGGGGAATATCTTGCAACTCCTTTATATGAGGACATAACGCCTATTACAACCAAAGCTGAACAGTCAGGTAAGACATGGGGAACCGTGTTAACAACAACCAGTGCATCTATTGTTTTGTTTAAGATAGGTAAGGCTACTCTTAATATACCCACGGCATACAGAAACGTAATATCTAATGTACTTCAAAACAACCTGAGAGGAAGACCTCTCCTTTTGTGTATGAAAGATAGTATGAAATCATTTCAGGCTTTAGTTACAAAAAACCCA
>CALBXV010000669.1 GCA_937890045.1 uncultured archaeon | reverse complement strand
TTTAATGGTAAACCCAGCAGTTGCCCCTTCCGTAGTAGTAATTGCAACTGCTTGAATTGTTCCACCTGCAATTTCTGCTACACCGTCTGAAGTTACTCCAAACTTATCACCAAATTTTAAATAATATTTTGTCCCCGCTCCTTGATCTTCTGGTGTAAAATCAATATAAAATCCATTAGATTGGTATCCATCTTCAGGACCTCTATCTGTCCTTTTTATAACCGCACCAGATGACTGAATATCTATGTTTGTTCCACTAAGAACACTACCAGTAATATTAAACTGTGCAATCTGTCCTTCTGTTGCTACAATTGAACCTGATATTTCTAATTTACCAGTTGATGTTCTAAATCGTAATGATGAACTGGCTGAACCAACCATCTCCATGCCAACCCCACTATAATTGTTTCCAGTATCAGCTAAAACTGAACCACTATACAACATATATCCCGGCAAACCACTACCAGTTACTGCCTGAGAAAACCCTACATATCCAGATGATTTGATCATTGCAGATGATTTACCACTTAATTCAATCCCACCACCTATTACATCACTCATATAAACTGAGCCCGATAAAACATTATCATCACCATCAATAAACAAATTACTACCTACGAAACTCACATCATTAAGAATAGCAACAGTTTCAGCAATATTGTTATTCACATCATAAAATTCCGCCATAAATTTGTATCGTTCTGGTCTTTTTTGACTTACTGGTAATGGAGCTGTTAATGTAAAAGTATCTGGTGAAATGTTTGTTTCCTGTAATGGACTGACTGATACATCTGAAATATACCACTGCCCTGATATACCTCTGAATTGAACTACACCACTGCCCGATAAGTCTGGTGTAAAAGTTTCTGCAACTTCTCCAAAATCATATTCATCCGCAGTATCAGGAACCTGAAATTCAGCCAGTTGTTCATCAACTTCTAACTGGTATCCCCAAGTCTTATCTAAAGCAGAATTATTATTTCCAAATGAAGAACCCGAAAAATGAACGGCGAGTTTAGAACTGGCACCTACTCCAATAAGTCTTGCTCTAAATGCATACTCTACATCAGGATTAAATCCTACTGCGTATCCAGGTCCAACTTCTGCTCTTATATAGTCAGAGGATGTTGAACCTGACATTATCAATGAATTTAATACTTTAGTTGAATCATGAGTTAATGTAGTATTAGAATTATTTCCTACTGACCAATAAGAATTAACGTGAGATTGATTAACAAAATATCCCAATCTTTCATTTTCAGAAACAGACCCTGAAATAGTTAATACATCATCTGCTCCAACCACTTCATCCGCAACTCGTTCAAAATCTCCAATAGAACCTTCGGGTTTTGCATATAATTTAACTCTAAAAATATCACCAGAAAATGTTGTCATATCTGTTATTTCAACACTACCGAATGAACGTATATTATCTTTGTTTTCTGATTGTGTGGGTGCCGGAGTAAATGTTATTTCATAAGGACTGTCTTTAAATGGTGCAATTAATTTATCATCATTTTTAGTATTAGTAATAGTATAGACATTTTCCGTAACAAGAGTGGTGGTGTTTAATACATCTATAATCTTTGTTGTAAATCCACTGCCTGAATGAAATGATTCTGTTGCAAATTGTGCTGTATCAACTATCGGATTGGCAACAAACAATTTTCCACCAACGTGAGGTAGATTAAATGTTCCACCACTCACGGAAACAGTAAATCTATTATCCATTCCAGGAGTTCTTCTAATAACTCTTCCACGCTCATCAATTCCCGTGGCTTTTACAAGTCCAGCTTTATGTTCAAGTTTTCCAGTATTGGTAGAAACATCGGAGCCGGGAACGTCTGACTCGTCTCTTGGTAAAATATTTCCATTTTGACCTAAAGCACTCCCTTTAATTGTGCCTGGTGAGTGAGTAAGATACTCGGCCGGTCTTGTAACATCAAGATTTCCTTTTCTAATTTCAGAAACTTTTATTTTAGGTTGTTTGTAAAATAAAATTGGTTGTGTATTATTAGCTGCAGGATTAACGAACATTGTAGTCATTGTTCGTGCATTATATACATTTATCCATTCGGGTGAAATTTTAGCTGGTTCTACCGGAATTTCATCTGGGGGTGAAGTGAAAGCTAAGGATTCGAGCTGATCTTTAGAAAGTTCTCCAAGTAAATAAAGTGTAGCTTCTCCTGGCGCTACATCATCATAAACTTCAATCGAAACTCGTCTTGCATTTCCCTCCAAATAATCTGGTACAACTGAAGTATAAATTGGATTTCCAGCAGAATCTAAAAGTTCAACCTTTATCTCTACATTAGATTTTAATTCACCAGATCCCCCAACAAGAAAAGAACTTTTTCCAAGTGGTAATTCTGCTGGAACTTCAGTTAAGCGGAAAGCACCTACAGCATTATCTACTAAAACTGGTACATCTTTCAGTCCTTGATAAGCTTTTGTCTTTTTAGAAATTGGCATTTATTTCTCCGATAAATTGTTTCACTTATAAATATAAAATCTTTAAATTCTACCTATTTATTATATGGATAAAATATGGAGATTGTCGGTATGAAAAAGAAATATAGTTTTACATTACCACCAGAATTGGTAGATTGGTTAAGAGAGTATGCTGAAAGGAATTATACTACAATGTCAGCAGTTATAACAAATCAGCTTTATAAATTAAATTCTCAAGTAGAAAGTACTATTGAAGGTGGGGGAGTTGACTTAACAAAAAGATTGCCGTCAGAAATTATAAAAACTTAATGTTGCTATAATTAAATTCTTTCTTAATTTCTAATAATGTATCTACTGTATCTCTCATCTGTTCGATGTGAGAAACTATAAGTGTAAATTGGAAACGAGTTTTTAGATATTGGAACAACATATAAACAGAATTTAAATTGTCAGCGTCCATATTACCAAACCCCTCATCAATGGCTAAAAAGTTAGAACACGGAAGATTAGAAACGTTTATTAGTCCAACTCTCATAGCAAGAGATGAAATAAACCTCTCCATCCCACTACTCATTTCAAGAGGCCACATATTATCTTCATCATAAGCAAGATAAGTGTTAATATTTTTACCATCCATTTCTAATATGATTGCAAAATCAACTATTTGTGCAAGAATATCATTTACTTCACCTTCAATGGTGGGTAGTGCCTTTGTAATCAATTCATAAGGAACACCATCTCGTTTAATTGCATCCAAATAATATTTATATGCTTCAAACTTTTCTTCTAAATCTTGTATTTTATTAATTGTATCAATAATGGTTTTCTTCTTTGTTTCTGCTACTTTAATCTGACCATGAGCTGTTTCAAGTTTATCATCAACTACTTCAATCTGATATTCTAAATTATCAACTTCGTTTTTTAATCTATCAATTTCTTCTTCTATTTGCTTATTAAACGAAATATCTTTTTCTTTTGCGTGGTGTTCCGTAATTTTCTGTTCTATGTTACTTATTTGAATTATAATATTTTTCTTTCTTTCTTTTAATAGAGTTTCTTCTGATTCAGATTTGTTTTGTTGAATTCCTATGCTCTGTAACGCACTTAATGCCCTATCAAAATCAATTTTATCCTTTCTCACAAATGCTGTGTTTACAATAATCTTATCCAAATTATCAATTTTATCTACATACTGTTTAGCTATCTCTTTATCAGATTCAATTTCTTTGTTAGTTTTAATAGCATCAAGAGTAAATGGATTACTCATACAATAATCACAATCTGGGTCATATTCTAAATTACCCAACTTTTCTATTTTATCAAGTTTGTGCCTTACTTCTATTTTCAACTTGTCTATTTCTATTTTTGTCTGGTGTCTTTCTTTTTCATATTGTTCAAGTTTCAAGTATTTACTATTAACATTTTCATCTGTATATTTCTCCACTCGTTCTTCTAATTCTTTGGATCTAATTTTATTTTCTTGAACTAAACCTTTAATAGAACCAAGTCTTGTATCAATAGAATTCAAATCTTCATTTAAAAATATTTTATCATCAAGTAATTTATCTATATCAACTATAGACTCATCTATCGGTTTCAATCTTTTCGATGAAGTTATTATTTCTTCATTTAAATTTCGCTTGTCTTTTGTAAGTCCTCTTTTATCTTTCTTTAACTCCTTCTGAACATCTTTATATTGTCTAAAATCTAATTCTACTTCATGTAATTCTTGGTCATAGTTCTGTTTCCCAAAATCCTTTAAAATAGCACTAACTTCTCCAACTTCTTCATGTGCTAAAGTGTATAATTCATCGAAAATACTCATACCCATAAACTGAGCAAGTAATTCTTTTCGTTCTTTTTGCTTCTTATCTATAAAAACTGTATTATTATTCTGAAGTGATAAAACTGTCAATACAAAATCTTCATATGTTCCAATCACTTTTCTAATATTTGCATTGGTACTTCTTCTTTGATCTCCATTTAATGATATTTCTTCCCCGGCATCATCTACCATCCAAAAATTTACATTTACCTTAACATGACCATTTTTTTGTTTAGCGGCTTTTCGTTCTATAAAATAATTTAATCCATTAATCTCTAAGCTAACTTTACATTTAAAATTCTTCTGTTTATTATTTAATACGTTATTTGCCTTAAATGCCCTCGAACAAGTATCATACAAACAAAACGAAAGTGCATCCAATAAAGCAGATTTACCTGCTGCATTGGGTGCGAATAATCCCACAATTCCATCCAATTTTGTGAAATCTATTACATTATCTGGGCCATAACTAAACATATTAGAAAATTCAAACTTCTTTAAATTCCAATTTACGTTTCTTGAAACTTCTTCTTCAGGTAACTGAGAATTCAAATTATCATTAATATTCTTAATTCTTACTAAAATATCATCACTAACAATATGGTTTCTTTGCAGATAATCTTCAATCAACTTGTACTGATAATCTGAACTTGTTATATCTCCAACATTGATTCTTTTATCACCACGAATTTTGTCTACACCAAAACCATCTACCCTATTAACTGTAACATCTTTAATTCCATACTTGTGTCTAATAACTGCAAGTACTTTTTTTAATTGAGCTGCATCGGTATTAGAAATCCTGGCCCGAAGTCTTGCTTTGGGTGGCATATCATCCACTTCAGGAACTTTTCCGTTGTCTATATCTAAAGTATAATATCCGTAATCATTATAAACTCTGATAAACTCGGATTTCTTTTTCAGGACATCCCAAATTAAAAATCCTTTGTTTAAATCTTCACCGTGATTCTGTGCTATTAAAGAGCCGGCATAAGCAACTGTCTTTTTCCTATTTAGATATTGATGTTTGTGAATATCACCTAGAAGTGCTAAATCATAACCCTTGAACATATTAATTTTAATATCACTTTTCAATTTAAATCCGAAATCCGTTTGTGACCGCTCTACCGTACCATGAAATAAAGATATTTTATTAACCGATTCTATATCTGAAGCTTTTATATAATTTTTCTTGTTGTCAAATACAGACATTACAGAAAAACACGTATCTGCTATTTTATAAACTCCAGTTTCTTTTAAGTAATGTAAATTTGGATGATTTAGATTTTTAACAATTGGTGATAGTGCATCCATACGACTCCTATTATTCAAATTACAATCGTGATTGCCCGTAATTATAATAGTAGGAGCTATATCAGCTAAATTCTCAAAAAACATTGAAGTTTGATGAATAAGTTCTGGAGACATTTGGGTTTTGGCATGAACTATGTCTCCGCCTACGTAAATAACCGTATTACTTGGTAATTTCCTTAATTCACCATAAACCTTTTCAAAACACTCTTCATATTCTCGGTGTCTTTTAAGATTTCTGATATGTATGTCACTAAGGTGAGCTATCCATTTTAGTTTCCTAAATGGAACTTTTAAAACATTTATTTCTGTCAAACAGTATTCCTAATAAATTTCTTTACTTTGATTATTAAATTATCTGGCACTACAACATCCCACGATGTTTCTTCAGAAGTCCCGCCGTTTTCATAATAAATAGTGGGTCGTTCCAAGCCAAACTTATCTATGAGTTTATCAAGAAGTTCTGCATCCTTAATATGAACTTTCCAATCATCCTCATTAAATTTCCATATATTTTTGTTTTTTGCCATCTAACTTCAACTTAATTAAATCAGAAAATCTAACTTCTTCTGAATTCCTTTTTAATTCCATAAACTTATCAAACCCCAATTCATTGGGGTCACTCCCTAATAAGTATATTAAAGAAGTTGAAATCCCATTTTTTATAAACTCTTCTATTATTTTAATAGAATCCTCCAAGGCATCACTATCCAACGCAATATAAGCAGCTTTTACTTTCTTCTCTATCAATTTCTTTTTCAATTTTGATAGAATGGTTTTTCCAAAAAGAGGAATGGCATTCCTTTTTACTGTTATTGCGTCCATTGGTCCTTCACACAATACTATTGGTTCTTCCCAATTTATAAACAACTCAAATCCAATAATATCTTTTGGAAACGGTGAATTTCGATACTTCATCTTACTATCGTAAAAATCTCTGCCAACAAAAAAATTTAACTGACCATCTTCATCATACGATGGTATAATGATACGATTGGCATATAATCCTGATTCGCTATATCCAATTCCATACTTAAGAACATCTTCTTTTGTTATTCCCCTCTTCCTTAAATACCTATTCGCGTGTTTTCTCACAACCCCAGTTCCAGATTCCCATAATGGTTTAAATTCTTTTGGTAATTGTATCTTACTTGTTTTAGTATCACTAGTTTCATCACCGTAAGTTCCATAAGAAAATTCACCTATAATTTCACGAAGTTCATCAAATTGTTGTTGTGTTGCATTAAG
>CALBXV010000668.1 GCA_937890045.1 uncultured archaeon | reverse complement strand
CTATGGGTGATGGAAGTGGTGAAATGAAAGTTGGAGCCCGAGAGGAAGTTCAACTAGAAGGTGAAGATCCTGAGGAGACTAACCTGAAAGCAGCACGCAAAGCTGAAAAGAAAGCTGCTGATAAAGGTGGTGAAGATGAGGAAGAGGAAGAAGATCAAGATGATCTAGACAAAGACGATGAAGCGGAAGCTACTCGTAGTAAGAAGCGACCAACCGCTGAAGAGCGTGTTGCAGAGATTGATCTTTCTGACGATGTAAACGCATTGACAGAAGGTGAAGGTCTTTCCGAAGAATTTAAGACAAAAGCTGCTACAATTTTTGAAGCTGCATTGAAGTCAAAGATCCGTACGGAACTTGAGCGTCTAGAGGAAGAGTATGCAGAGGCTTATGATTCCGCTATTAACGAAGCAAAAGATGAGTTGACTGAGAAAGTTGATGGTTACCTCACCTATGTTGTGGAAGAGTGGATGAAGAAGAATGAGTTGGCAGTTGAGCATAGGCTCAAAACTGAACTTGCTGAACAGTTTATTAGTGGTTTAAGAACACTGTTTGAAGAGCATGATATTGCAATTCCTGATGAGAGATTTGATATGTTAGAAGCTGCGGCAACGCAAGCTGATGAGATGGAAGGTCGCCTTAATGAGGAGATTGAAAAGAATGTCGCTCTGACACAGCAAGTAAATGAACTGTCAAAGAATGAAATTCTTTTAGATGTGGCTTCTGATCTAGCAGATACAGAAGTTGAGAAATTTTCTGAGCTAGCAGAAAGTGTAGAGTACGAGAATTCAGACGACTATCGTTTGAAGTTGGAAACAATCAAAGACTCTTATTTTCCAAAAGCGAAGATTAACGAAGAAGTAGAAGCAGCGCCGAATTATGAAGCAGAAACATCCGGTACAATGGCTGCATATATGACTGCTATCGGTAAAGTGCAGAAACGTGCTAGCTGATAGATGAGAATAAAAATTTTTATTTAAATAAAAAAGGGAGAAAACAATGTTTAACACTGAACACCTACAGGAAAAATGGCAGCCAGTCCTAGAGCATCCTGATCTTCCCGAGATTAAGGATCCGTACCGGCGTGCTGTTACTACTGTTATCTTGGAAAACCAAGAAAGAGCTATGGGTGAAGATCGAGAGTTTTTGGGAGAAGTTGCGCCTAATAACGCTACGGGAGCTAACATTCAGAATTGGGATCCAATCCTGATTTCACTAGTTCGTCGTGCGATGCCTTCACTAATTGCTTATGATATCTGCGGCGTACAGCCAATGACTGGTCCTACAGGACTTATTTTTGCAATGAAGGCCCGATACACTTCACAAGTTGGTCCGGAAGCTCTGTATAATGAAGCAAATACATTCTTTGCTGCACAAAAACAGAATGCTACAACGGGCGCACAGGTTTCTACACAGGTAGGCTCTGACGTTATTAAAGCGATGTCTGCTAGTGTATATAGTGCATCAGGTGGTATGACAACTGCTGCTGCAGAAGCTCTTGGCGATTCAAATGCCGATTCTTTTGCTCAGATGGCATTCAGTATTGAGAAGGCGACTGTAACCGCTCGGTCCAGAGCCCTCAAAGCTGAATACACGATGGAACTTGCCCAAGATTTGAAAGCGATCCACGGTCTCGATGCTGAAACCGAACTCGCCAACATCCTCTCGGCTGAGATCCTTGCTGAAATCAATCGTGAAGTAATCCGTACAATCTATCTGAAATCTGTCATGGGTGCTGCGACTAATACCTCGACAGCTGGTATCTTTGATTTGAATACAGATTCCAACGGTCGTTGGTCTGTTGAGAAATTCAAAGGTTTGATGTTCTCGATGGAGAGAGATGCGAACATGATTGCTCGTGATACACGCCGTGGTAAAGGTAACATCTTGATTTGTTCTGCTGATGTTGCGTCTGCCATGACAATGGCTGGTCTGCTTGATTATCAATCTGCCCTTCAGGATAACCTGAACGTAGATTCGACAGGCAACACATTCGCCGGTGTCCTAAATGGTCGTCTTAAAGTATACGTTGATCCGTATGCGAATATGTCAGTACCATATCCGACACCCGGTACACCAGCTGGTGCGTCTGCTAACCAGTACTATGTTGTTGGTTACAAGGGCACATCACCTTATGACGCTGGTTTGTTCTATTGCCCATACGTTCCGTTGCAGATGGTTCGTGCCGTTGGTGAGAACACCTTCCAGCCGAAGATTGGTTTTAAGACACGGTATGGTTTGATTGCGAACCCGTTTGCAGAGTCAACCTTGCAGAATGATGCAGGTACTGCTAATGCGAATGTCTACTACCGTAGAGCGCAGATTACTAATCTTATGTAAGAGAAGTTCTACAAAAAAGTGTTCGTCATTATATAATAATAAAGAGCACACACTTTTGGACGCCCCTCCCACCGCAGGGGCGTTTTTTTGGTCTGCTCTCTTATAAATAGTAATGAACAT
>CALBXV010000667.1 GCA_937890045.1 uncultured archaeon | reverse complement strand
CTTCCTGACCCGCAAGTCGCCTGAGACCTTGCATCGCCTTAAAACGGCTGTTGTAGTTAAGGTGAAAATAGCATAAATTGCTATTAGTTGACCAAGCCGATAAATGAGCCGAGTTTCGCCGTTGGAGTTTGCGGATTAGTTTTGGATCTTCAGTCTGAAGCCGCCAAATCCTATCTTTTTCATTACCATATCCCCATTTCCATATTGCAGTTTTCATAATAACTCCTAAGTAAATATTAGAGATGCTCCTTATGAACATCTACTAAATTTCAGGAGTTTTATAACCTAAAGACGGGTAGCGAAATGGGAGAGTTTGGGGGTAGCAGCCTTAAACTGCCTGTTTAATCTATATCCAGTTTATAATAGTTATTTTTGGCTCTTACTATAAGTGTACGCCATGCGGGGTGATCTTTAAAAAGATCCTTCAAATATTCCGATCTACTTTGGACATGACCCAAGATTTCTTGCTGGTAAATTATTGAATCACCTTTTAGGTGCCTTTCATACATATATCTAACTGCATTTGCCTGCATTGGAGCGAAATAATATGTGGTATTCCCCTGGGTTACTTCTGAATAATCTCCAGAAGGGGTTATATCTTTGACCATCCCACCCAGTATCATAGATAGTTCCTGATCAGTAACTTCACGGGATGTTTCTGCTATTGTATTAAATCTTCGTTCCTTGTATATCTTAAATGCTACACCATCATCTGTAAAAGGAAATGGACACCATTGCTTCATCTCTTCTGTTAATCTGGCTGGACTGATTGCCTCTAGTATACAGTCAATTATAAGGTCATAGTCCAAGATGTCTCTATGATACTTGATAGCAACGGCTAATGATGGGAGACTTTCAGCTTTCTTATTTAGGTGGCTAATCATTTTACTGCAATCAGTGAAAATCTTTTCTAAATCCTTACGCACTCTTACTGCTCCTTGTAGCTGAAGGAGAGACTTATCTCTGATTAAATCCTTTACTGACATGGTTGAAATTTAACTCTTTCTAACAATATATACAGCAAGGGACGGCTAGACCTAGAGTAGTTTTCTAGTTTAACATAAAGTCTGTAAATTATCTCCAATATAAAGGTACTACTTAAACCAAAACATATGTATAGAATACTTATAGCAATATTACTTTCCACATCTCTCTTTGCGGGTTTAAATATAGTATCTCAAGATAATTTAACGGGCATACAGGAAGAAATACAGCTTTATGATAAAACCTATGCCTTGGTTATCGGTATAGA
>CALBXV010000666.1 GCA_937890045.1 uncultured archaeon | reverse complement strand
CGAACCGACAGCATCAGCTTGGAAGGCTGAGGTATTACCACTATACGACACCCGCGTCGGGTAGGTAGGATTTGAACCTACAACCCCGTGCACCCAAAGCACGTGCTCTACCGGATTGAGCCACTGCCCGTTTATACTTTTACCATATTAGAATCAATAGATATATCAATACCTTCTATCGGAGGTAATATCCAAGTTGAATCTTGTTCTGTTGGTGGTATATAGAATGGTGGTATTTCTGTATCAGCAGTATCGGGTTCTGTATATAACCCAATAGACTTTTCAAATCTATCCAACGAATCTTCTAATGTACCATTATAGTCTTTAACTAATATTACCATAGATATTACGCAATGGAAATAGAACCAAGTTAAATTCATTATTTATTTCCTTTCAAATTTGTAGCCCCCAGCAGAATCGAACTGCTGTTTCCAGGATGAAAACCTGAGGTCCTAACCACTAGACGAGGGGGCCATAATATACTAATTAGTTTCAAACTCTTTCCAATTTGATTCTTCCATAGTCTCTATAATAGCCTCTACAACTTCATGGGCTATCTTATGGTTGAATGATATACCTTTCTTGGTTGGTTTCCATTCTCCACTGTCATCATAGTATATTCTACAATCTACAAACTTATGACCTTCGTATTCACTTTCTCCAATACGAATTACTTCTCTACTGTTCTTTTGTATTTCTTTCATTCTATTCCTTTACTAACTCGTGAACTTTTCTTCCATTAATTACATAGTGTCCATCAAGACAAGCCATACATGGGTTATCAATATGATGGTCACCTATCCGAGTTACTGCTTCAACTAAGTCGTCTATTTCTTGGTACATTAATATATCAACTCCTAAATCTTTTTTAATAGTATCTACAGTTTTCTTACTCGCTATAAGTTCTTCAGTTGTCGGCATATCCACACCGTAATAACAAGGATGTTGTATTGGTGGACAAGCACTTACAAAATAAACTTCCTTTGCTCCAAAATCTTTTACCATCCTTACTATCTCTCTACTTGTATTACCACGAACAATACTGTCATCAACAATCAATACTTTCTTTCCACGAATCTCTGTTTCTTGTGGAACGAGTTTATGTTTCACAGACCGTTTCCGTTCTTCTTGTCCTGGCATAATAAATGTTCTACCTACAAAGTAATTCTTGTATAACCCTTCTGAATACCTAACTCCTATCTCGTGAGCAAATGATAATGCCGATGTGTTAGCTGTAGATGGTGCTGGAATAACTATATCTGGTATAACATCTGGATATTTCTTCTTCCATGCTTCCGCTAAGTTCTGACCCATTCTTAACCTTGAACGATATACACCTACATCATTTAGTATGGCGTCAGGTCGTGCAAAATAAACATACTCAAATATACAAGGATTAAATTCTTCCTTAACTAAACGTTTACTAAACAATTTACCATCATTATCTACATAGATAAGTTCCCCTGGGAGAACATTACCTTTTGATTCATATCCCATAGAATAGAACATAGTATTCTCTGATGCGAAAATGTAATCTGTTCCATCATTTCCATTATCCCTTTCACCTCTAACCAATGGACGGATACCTCGTGGATCACGAAAGACTACTAATCCTTTTCCAATGATAAGTGCTGTAACTGAATATGCTCCTCTTACCTTATTAAAAATAGTACCAACAGCATTACAAAGTAAATCAAAAAATTCTTCACTTGTTTCTGGTGTACCATCCTTATTTAATTCTTTTGCTAATATATGAAGTAGAACTTCAGTATCACTTGTGGTATTCAAATACCGTTTTTCTTTTATTGTAACTTCTTCTACTAATTCATCATAGTTTATTATCTGTCCGTTGTGTGCTATTGCTATTCCATAAGGAACTGAAGTCCATACTGGTTGTACTTCACCATGACTAAATCCACCATGAGTTGGATACCGATTGTGAGAGATACCAATGTTACCCGTTAGTAAGGATAGATTATCTTTTGTAAATATATCTCGGGCTAATCCTAATCCTTTCTCTTTGTGCATCCTTTTATCGTATGTCATTATTCCTGCAGCATCTGTACCACGATGTTGTAGGTGAACTATACTTTCATATAGTTCTGGTGCAGCAGGTTTATGACTATATATTCCGGCTATACCACACATCTAATCTTCCTCGTCTTTTATCCATATGTTTCTCTGAAACCTTTCTGACCATTCACTATGCCCACAACAGTCTTTGGTTTTAAATTGTTGAATCCAAAACTCCAACTCAGATTCGGTTGGAACTTTAATTAAATGAAATATTGTATTTACTTCATCTTGTGTTTCCATCCGTTTCCGTAAATACTTGGCTAATTCTTCGTTGTTTATCATTTAAGAATTGTAACTGTAATCGTAGAAAAAATGGGGTGAGAAAAAATACGCATATCGTTATATACGCGTCCCGTCATGTTTGTCATAGTATTATTTCTTCCGCCTCTCTTAAATTAGAAACTCTATGTTTAGGTTTAATGTTCTGATTGTATGGTCTATCTAATAATATAAACCCATCTTCATCTTGTCGCCCATCAAACCAATAATTATAATTACTTGGTGAATCATCTATTAGATAATCTATATCTACCTGCCACTTATCTTTACCTTTAGCGAATACAACCTTATCAAAATTCAATTCATGTTTACCTAACCAAGATAATGTATAATGTCTAGCGTGTTCTTTCTGTGAAGTAACACATACCCATTCAATATCATTATAATGTTTAATCCAATTTTTAAGAGTACGAACATTTTCTTCAAATGATTTCCCATTTCCCATTATCCATTTAGCTTGGTCGTACCAATATATCTGTTGTAAATCTTTCTTAGTACAATTAAAGTTATTCTCTAAATACCAATCTGTTACCATACCACTTTCTGGTTCCATTGTTGGTTCAAATGTTTCATCATATTCATCTTTAATATATTCAGGATGATATGTTTTAATGGCACGAACTAAGGCCTGACAGAAATCTCTCAATACTCCATCTACATCTATTCCTATTCTTTGATTCATTTTTAGTAATCCCCTGTTTGACAAGTGTAACAAGGGCAATTTCCATACTTGTCTGGATCATCCTCATATTCATTTGTATCTATTTTCATGTTATTGGGCTTCCTATATAAATTTCCCATTTACCACCTGTTCCTTTATACCTGAATATTCTATCTTTACCTTCGTCAAATGGTATACACATAAATGTACTTTCTTTTTCAGTATAACCTTTGTACTCCATTAGATATGGTAATAATTTTTCAGTTCCATTAGCATATTCTAATATAAGTTCTTCGGGGTATATTAACATCTCATTTGCAGATGCGTTTAACTGAACAAAGTGAGTTACATGGGATTTGTTGTATATCCCATTCCAATAATGATCTCGTTTTCTAATCTCTATTCTAAACCTATTCTCTTTCTTCCATTGATCCCATAAGTTTTTAAAAGCAAATAAATGAGATATTTCAATATCATAATCTTTACCTTCTAAATCAACACCCGTTACAGTACCGTCTGTAAGTGGTATATCACGTTTCATAAACCAAGAACTTATTAAACGCCTATCTTTTGTATCTCGGTAGGCTTTCATTTCTCTACGATTCATCCCACATTACCTTATCATTATTTCTTAAATAGTTCTTCTTATAAATAGCATACTCGAATTGATTCTTGTCTACTACCCTTACATTCCGTCCACCTATTATTACCGTTCCTCGTCTAATATTATGTTTCTTAGCAAAGGTAGATATACTGGAAGAACCAATATTAATTAATTCTCCTGCTTCTTTATAGGTGAGAAATTTGTCTCGTTTTTTAGTCATATCTATAACCTCTTTAGTTTGATTGTATTCGTTTGACCTCGTTGTAGGTCATATATAAGTATGACAGTAATTCTTGAAAATACAAAAAACTTCGCACTATCTCCAGTCGTGTCCACTCCACCGTCTAACTCGTTTACTTCCATTTAACTCATATACAACTTCTGGAGCCTCGTGGTTAAGACAGTAATAAGATTTACCTACGATGGATTCTTTTTCTGTATCGCACTGATTTGTCCAAAATCAATTAAGTAAATACAATCCTTTAATGGAGAATATAATCCTTGATAATCGTGTCCCCAGCTATATCCTGTACTAATTAATTTAAAAGGTAAATGTTCTATTTTTTCTATTTCTATTTTTAATAATTCCTTACCTCTATTATACATTTTTGGTGGTACTCTCCCCTTGTCCTTATAATTCTGTGAGTTTTTGATTAAATAAGAATCTTCAATATATTCCATAACTACAGCATCCCAAATTATTTCTTCATCTTTTTTGCTGACTTTACAAGTTCCAATATACTTAGGAACAGAAATACTATTCATTTGAAATAATTTTCCAATCTCATATTCTTTTTTAGCATTCTCTTTAAAATTCTCCTTATATATCTTAGCAATTAATTTTTCTTTACCTATAATTTTAAAGATTTCTGATTGACTTCCGGATACTAATTTTTTTTCTAAATCATAAATTTTATTACTCATAATTTAAATTTCATAACAGATTATTATAATTTCTTTTTCGAGTTTATTCTTACTATTCATCGTCATATGTATTGGGTGGAACACTAATAGGAGCAGAAGTACATTCGGATGATAATAGTAGAAAAATAATTATTATATACCCCCAGAACATCTTCCATTCTTCTCTCATATTTATATAGCTCATTCCCAACCTTCCCCATTTAAGAATTTGTTTACCTTGGGTATATAGAGTATCTTCCATATAAGATACTGTATAAATAAGAATATAAATAGTCCTATGAATGCCTCTATCATTTTATATAGCTCATATATGTTTATCCATATCGGTGAGTTGCAAGTTGTACTTCAATTACATAGTCATCTCCATATAAATATTTACATATAGCTACTCTATGATGACCTTCTCTAAGTAAAAACTTTTTAATAGTATTAGTATCATTATGTTCCCAAAGTCCTAAAGGTGTTACTTTAATCCATCCCTTTTTAAACCTTGTTGGGTCATAACCATGTTTCTTAAATGATTTTAGTAACACATTCCACTTATATTGTTCTTTACCATACACATCACTATTATCTTCTAAACTATTAAAAAAAGCAGTACTATGTGGTAAACCTTTTATATCTGATAATTTTGTTTTAATTTTCATCCACATTATCTATGTTTATCCATCATGATACACCATTCGATGTATCGGTTTAAGTCTCTAGTAAATAAAATGGGATGTTTTATTATATATGATATATAGTGAGAGCCATACATAGTGTACAAGCGTAAGTCCATATATTTCGGTGTTATCCATTTAGACATCTGTTTTAGTACTTTTATTTTATACAGTAATAAACTACTATACTTATACCAACTATCCATATTAGTACCTCATAAATATCGTGTCTTAATGACCGTGTTCTTTTTAACCATTCTTTTATCATTTTACCAACCTTCCTCGAATGGATATTCTTTTGATGATGGTTTACTATCTTTACTATTTACATAAATCCATTCATACATTAGCGTTGTTGTTACAGTAGCGTATGGAACTATTATTTTATATCTAACCACAACAAAAC
>CALBXV010000665.1 GCA_937890045.1 uncultured archaeon | reverse complement strand
AAATTGGGCTACAAGAAATGTTTATATTGCATCTTCAAGTGATATGCAATTATGGCAGTTTGAGTCTGAGGTTGATGCTTGGACTAAAGCTGCACAGTTAAGTGGATCAGATAGTACTGATAGAAAATACAAGGTTATTGAAATTTAAAAAATTTTTTATTTTACACAAAAAAAACAATACTTATTGAAGAAAACTATAATAGGAGAAGATAGTTATGGCTGAAGAAGCAAAAGTTATAAAAACTGCAGAAACTGCAGAAACTACAGATACGAAGTTTACTGATGAAGAACTTCAATCTTTACAACAGTTACAACAGAATTATCAGGATAAACAACTTCAGTTTGGTCAACTAAGAGTTCAAAAACTTCTTTTAGAGCAACAGATGGATGCTTTAGTAGAGAGAGAAACTCAGTTAGAAGAAGAATATAAGGCTACTCAACAAGAGGAACAAGATTTAGTTAATACATTAAATCAAAAGTATGGCCCAGGACAGTTAGACCCAACTACTGGAGTATTTACCCCACAAGATCAATAAAAGCTTCCTAAAGCATACGTTTTAGTAAATTTACTTTATATTTATGTTTAGTAAATTTAAATTAATTTAATAATTTAGGGAGAATAACAATGGCAGAAAGAATCGTTTCGCCAGGTGTATTTACACGTGAACAAGATCTTTCATTTTTACCCCAAGGCATTTCAGAAATAGGTGCAGCAATTATAGGCCCAACAAAGAAGGGGCCTGCATTTACACCTACTCAAGTAACATCTTTTCAAGATTTTGAGGCAATGTTTGGTGGAATGGATAGTAGATTTTACACACCTTACACCGTAGAACAATATTTAAAAAGTGCGGGAGTTGTAACAGTAGTTAGAGTTCTTGGACTTGGTGGTTATACAGTTGATACAGTAGCACTTGGTGCACATTTACCAACAGTAGGTGCAGCTTCAATGTCACTTGCTATAATTGCACCATCTCGTGGTGGAAGTGGAACAGCTGATTTATCAGGTACTACTTTTATAGGTCAAGCATTTAATGCTGGCGGTGCTACTCTTAGTGTAAGTGGAAGTTCAGGTTTTGATTCTGGTGCAGAAACTTATACTATTTCTTTTAATACAAGTAGTGTAAATTATATTACAGAAGTTTTAAGTTCAGATCCACAAGTAACAAAAAAAGGTAGTTCAACACAGTCTATTTATGTTTATAAGAATTTTAAACAAAATCAACAGAGTGGTTCATGGTCAACTACTTCTGGTGATAATGTGGCAAACACCGCATCTGCAAGTGCAGTATTATCATCTAATGGTAATGATTTTGCTAGTGGTAATGCACCAACATATGATAGTAATGGTAATGCTACAACTGATTGGACAGGTAATGTAGATTACTGTTCAGCAAGAACGCCTTGGATTTCATCTCAAATGGTAGGTGGAACAAGACACAGATTATTTAGAGTATATACCCGTTCACACGGAACAGATGTTAATAAAGAATATAAATTAGCTATTTTGAATGTGAAAAGAGCGGCTGATATTGCAGGTTCTGATTATGGAACATTTTCACTTCAAGTTAGGTCTAATAATCCAAACAATGATGTAACACGAGCTGATGATAATACTATACTTGACCAATGGGAGAATTGTACATTTGATCCAAATTCTGTTAATTTCTTTGCAAAATTAATTGGTGATAGACATTTGGTAATTGATTCAAATGGTAAATTAACTTATTATGGTGATTATCCAAATCTAAGTAAACATATTAGAGTTGGTGATTATACTAATCCTGCAAACTCATCTGGTGGGACACATTTGGAATCATTACCAAAGAGTGTTGTACCAATGGGATTTGAAGCAGTATATAATACAGTAGCTGGAACAACCTTAGTACCACCGGCAATATTTAAAACAGCACAAAGTGGTTCAGGTGAAGGATATACTGGTACAAGTACTTTTGATTCAACTATTTTTTATGGTTGGGATTTTGATCATGAAGATAGTAAACAGTATTTAGGCCCAATACCTTCAAGTGCAAATATCGGTCTTAATGTAACAATGAGTCTTGAAAATGTGTATGGACACAATGATGCTTCAGCACTTGGTAGTACTTATGCGACTTCAACTGATTTAATATCATTATCTAATTCTGCAATTGGACAAAGAAAATTCTATGTTCCTTTCCAGTGGGGATTTGACGGATATAATCCAGCAACTCCATATTCTACAGGAAATGAAATTGCAACAACAAATACACAAGGATTTGATTGTGCAACTTCAACATCCAGTGGTTCAATAGCATATAAAAGAGCTATTAACGCTGTAAGTAATCCTGATGAGTTTGATATTAATTTGTTAGTAACACCAGGTATTATTCATAGATTACATTCAACTGTAACAAATCATGCTATTAATAAGGTAGAATCTCGAGCAGACGCCTTATATGTAATGGATTCAGCGGCATATGGTGATTCAGTACAGACTGTTACTAATACAGTTCAAGATATGGACACCAATTATGTAGCAACATATTACCCGTGGGTACAAGTACCAGATTCTACTCGTAATAATAAACCAGTTTGGGTGCCTACTTCTGTAGTGTTACCTGGTGTTATTGCGTTTAATGATAAGGTAGCCCATGAGTGGTTCGCTCCAGCGGGTCTGAATCGTGGTGGTTTAACAAATGTACTACAAGCAAAAACAAGGTTAACTCACGCTGAAAGAGATGAACTTTATGAAGGTAGAGTTAATCCAATAGCTTCATTTCCTGGTCAAGGTGCAGTGGTATTTGGACAGAAAACACTTCAGTCCAAACCATCAGCACTTGATAGGGTTAATGTACGTAGATTGTTAATTGCATTAAGGAAATTTATTGCAAGTACTTCAAGATATCTTGTCTTCGAACAGAATACAATGGCAACAAGAAATCGTTTCTTGAATGTTGTAAATCCATATCTTGAACAGGTACAACAGAATAGTGGATTATCCGCATTTAGAGTTGTAATGGATGATACAAATAACACACCTGATGTGATTGATAGAAATCAATTAGTTGGACAAATATTTATTCAACCTACAAGAACTGCAGAGTTTATTGTACTTGATTTCGTTGTTCAACCTACAGGTGCTACATTCCCTGAGTAATTTAGGAAATATACAATGACTAAAAGCCCCTCTATTGAGGGGTTTTTTGTTTTTTATAAACTTTGATATTTATAAATGAAATTAAGAAAAACTTAATTGATTGATATTTATATTTGAGTAAGAAATTTATTAGGAGAATTAAAAGATGCCTACAATCGATCCTTCGGATATTATGTTCACACCATTTGAACCGAAAACAAAAAATCGGTTTATTATGTCTATTGAAGGTATTCCAGCATATTTAATTAAAACTGCGAATAGACCTCAAATACAATTTGAAGAAATTGTTTTAGACCATATTAACATTAAAAGATACATTAAAGGTAAAGGTGCATGGCAACCTATTGATATTACATTATATGATCCTGTTGTTCCTTCAGCGGCACAAGCTTGTATGGAATGGATTCGATTATCACATGAATCAGTAACAGGTAGAGATGGTTATTCAGATTTTTATAAAAAAGATGTAACTTTTAATGTATTAGGGCCAGTCGGAGATGTTGTTGAAGAGTGGACATTAAGAGGTACATACATTGAAACAGCTAATTTCGGTGATATGGATTTTGCATCAAGTGATCCGGCAGAGATTACTCTTACGCTGAAGTATGATTACGCTATACTCCAATTTTGATTAAAGTATTACTTTAAGTGGTTATGAAAAAATATTGTAAAAATTGTCCTTCAT
>CALBXV010000664.1 GCA_937890045.1 uncultured archaeon | reverse complement strand
ACTGGACAAATTGGTGGAGCAGATATAGAAAGTGCATCATTAGCTTATTCACCATATTGGAGAATATCTGCATCTGCAGATACATCAGATCCAGTATCATTTATTTCATCAAGTGCATTTAAAGTTTCGGCTGGAGGTGTTGTAACGGGGTCACAAGTATTATTTAGTGGTGGCACAATAGGTGGTTTTGAATTGGATTCAACTACTTTAAGTGCAACATCAAAAAATTTAATATTATCTTCAAGTGGTCAAATAACTGGATCAACTGTATTATTTACTGGTGGTAAAATTGCAGGATTTGATATAAGTGGTACTAAATTGCAACAAGGAACTTCATTTTATTTAGATGGAGATAGTGGTGGTACGTATTTTATATCATCATCTAATTTTCAAGTAACACCGAGTGGTGATGTAAGTGGTTCACAAGTATTATTTACTGGTGGTAAAATTGCTGGATTTACAATTGATGGAACACAATTAAAACAAGGAACATCGTTTTATTTAGATGGTGCTTCAGGTGGTACATATTTTATATCTGCATCTAATTTTCAAGTAACACCGGGTGGTTCAGTAACGGCCGTAGAAGGATCAATTGCCGGGTGGACAATAGATGATGTATCTATGACTGGTGGTGATATGATTATCCGAAAGGATGGTACAATTGAATCAAGTGGATTTGCAAGTAATGTAGCAGGAAGTGGATTTAGATTAACTGCTGCATCGGGTGGATTTCTTGAAGTAGAAAATGCAAAAATTCGTGGTACATTGGCAACTGCTGTATTCGAGAAAGAAACTGTAAATGCCGTAGGTGGTCAATTATATGTTGCCAATTCCACGACATTAACAGGATCAGTAGATAATCCAGCTGGATATTATGCAGCATCAGATACTACAATGTCGGTTGTGAATGTAACAGGATTTATTGAAGGGGAAATACTTTCTGCTAAAAAAGTTAGCTCAACCGGATTTGGTACAGAGTATCTTTTAGTTGATAGTGCTTCTCGAAATAATTCCAGTAGTGATACAGATTATAGTGGGCAGATTTATGTAACAAGAGGATATGGTTCTGGAGTATCTGGTGATTCTGGATCTTTAGGAGATACACCTGGTAGTGCTCAAGAATATACAGGCAGTCAAGTAATTGTTTCTACTGGAAAAATAAATACTGGTTATATAAGACTTAATGCAAATCCAAACGATCCCACGACACCATATATTGATATTGTTGAAAGAACTGGTAGTAACATTTATGATGTAGAATTAAAAGCAAGACTTGGTGATTTAAGTGGATTAAGTAGTGGATTGTTATATGGTGAAACAAGTCCTGGATTTGGTTTATTTACGGATAACATATTCCTACAGGGTTCTATTACGGCAAAGACTGGTTCATTTATAGGGGCCGTTCATGTTGGTACTGGCGGAACAATGAAATTTGGTCAAAACGTTTCCTCAACACACGATGGAATTTATATTAATGCAAATAATTATTGGTATGATACTGGAAACTTCAAGGTTGGAGACGGAACGTCATTTATTTCTTCATCAGGAGAAATAGAAACTGATAAATTTGAGTTAAAGACAGACAGAGTAAGAGTTTCATCTACTTATGCTTCTATGAGTATTGGAAATGCACCTACTTTAACAAGTGGAACGGGAATATTCTTATCTGGTTCGGGTGAATTTAGATTAGGTGATGATGATGGTAATATTAAATTTCAAGATGATAGTTTTTCTTTAACTGGAGCCGATGTAAATATTAATGTTAATCAACTTAATATAAGTGCAAGTGGGTTTACACTTTCTTCACCACAAGCTTCAATGTCATTTGGAAATAATGATGAAATATTACTTCATGCTACGGGCGGTACTGGTGGAGTACCAATTTTCAAATTAAGTGGTGGTGAAATATCTGCATCAAACTTTTTTGTTGATGTTGCTGGTAATTTAACTGCTAGTAACGCATCTTTTGATGGAATTATTTCTTCATCTGAAGCAAATATTGGTGGTTGGACAGTTGATGAAGGTGCTGTATTTAAAGGAGTAACAAGATTAAGTAGTTCAGCTGAACCAGGATTATATGTTGAAGATAATTATGGTAATCCTATGGTAATAGTTGCAGAGAAAACAATGTTTGAAATTGGATCTGCACCAGATGAATGTGGAAACGACAGTTTTGAATTGGATCCAGATAGTTCATTTACATCTGATGGATATCATTTAGGAACTTCTGTTTCTCCATTAACAATTCCAAGTTGGTCATTTAGTTCAAGTGGTCCTGTTTCACATTCTATTACAAAGAGAACTACTGATGCAGTATTTAGTAATTTTAATGCAGCAGTTCTTGGTGATTTTACATTTGATATTGTTCATCCTGGACAGTTTGCACCAATTACATCTTTGAGTAGAAGTTTTGGAGATGCAAGTGCTTCATATTTAAGTGGAAATTCATACGAAGTTACTCAAATAGTAAGTGCAAGCCAGGCCAATGGTAACATTTGGGGAGCAGGAAATGTTGTTTCATTTGCTGGTGTGGCCAAAATGTCACATTCTCTCGCGGGTAAAGGGGTAAATAGAGGATTAGAGAAACAAAGGTATAAAGTAGATTATTGGACAGGAACTGCCTGGAAAACATTTATACCAAAAAGTCAAAGTAGGGCAATGAGGTCTGATGGATTTGCACATTATTCATTAGGTACAAGATATAGTTCAATAGCAGGTGGCGGTGAATTACCAGAAAATACAGAAAAATTAAGAATAGTACTTTCTGGTTCAATAAATCCAGATACTTCATATATTAAAACAACTTCTTTATATCAAGGTAATACACTCGATCCTATGTCATCACTACCAGGAGCGACTGAAGTATCAGATGTTGATGAAACAATTACAATGAATACTACTGAATCAGCAAAATATCCATACACAGAAATAACATTTGATAATTTTAGACTTAGACAATCTCAACCAAGAGTTGAATTGTCCCCAGGTGGATTTTTATTGTATGCATCAGATTCTTCTTATCTTAAAATGACACCAGAAGGTATAGATTTTAGAGGTGGACAGGGATTTACTCAAACAAGTGCTATGATGTCAGGAGAAACCAATTCAGATAATATAGATGTTTATGGTTCACTTGCAGCCCCAGCTTTACAGGCATATGAAGCAGATACTAGTCCCGTTAGTACTACTGGATGGCAAGGAAATATTAATGAGTATGCTATGGGTAATCATAGACATGCCATAGAAGCTTCTACACTCAATGATTTAAGTATAACATTTACAAATGGAGTTTGGAATTCGGGATTTGGAGCTACTGCTGGTGCTTCAATTAGTGGTAGTTGGCAAGGTTCGATAGATATTAGTTCTGATACTAATTTAGTTGGGGGAACAGGAATAACCTTAACTGGTGATACCCTAAGCACAACTGATTCTGAAATAGTTCATGATAGTTTAAGTGGTTTTGTTG
>CALBXV010000663.1 GCA_937890045.1 uncultured archaeon | reverse complement strand
GATATTTACTACTCATTGTTAAAGAAACACATTTAGTACATTTAACTGCAATTGCGTGTTCTCCAACTTTAGGTACATATTCACCACATAGTTTACACTGCATATACAGTATTCCTTTATCATCTGTATATGAATGATATATTTGTTTTTTAGCCATTTGTTATTCCCAAATTCTTGCTATTCTACGAAGGAAACCAAGTGTGGCTCCAAACCCAAATGCTATTGCAGCTACTTGGAAATTTTCCATATATAGTGCTATAGCAGACATTATGTATGATGTAAATCTTGCCACACCATATAATGAAAAATCACCACTTGATTCTGTAAACTGATTTCGTGTCATTTCTTTTTCCTTATTAATTATTAATTTGAGTGGTGGGTGAGATTCGAACTCACGAATAATGGTTTTGCAAACCACCCCATTAGACCACTCTGGCACCACCACGGCCGTCTGGTTTGTGCCTATTTGAAATTTCTGTAATATGCTTACAGTTTCGTCTATAAGTATAACCTAAACAATTACAACTATATAAACTTCCATTAAAAGATATTGTATAATCTTTTACTTTCCAACTCATAGGTTTAGATTTTTTAATCTTTGGATTAGTATTTATCCATTTTACATCTTTTAAAGTAGTTCCCACTGGAACCGATTTCCAATTAGAACCACTTACTACATAAGTACCACTAATAGTATTAACTACTGTTGGATTTAATGAACCTTTAATTTCAATCATCAAAAATCATATCCAAATTTAGTTAACCAAAAATCTTCACTATATAGAAATTCATCTTCAATATAACCTGTAATATCTTCTGCCAACTCATAATCAGAATCCCACAGATCATCTCCACTCATAGTAGAATCCTCATCAACTTTAACTTTTGTAATCTCAATAATTTCACCATCATCAAGATTCCAATGTACTTCTAATTTAGTAAGAGTATTTAGTGAATACTCAAAAATTTCGTCTTTAGTCCAAATCATTCTTTAATTTTCTTCTACTATAATATACAACAAAATAATGTATTTGTCAAGAGCTTTTTTTCTCTATTTCCATTTTACAAACTTTCCAATACTTATTGGCTACTTCCTCAGCTTCTGCTTCATATGGGTGGTCAAAATAATTTTTTAAATTTCTATCCCAATGTCTTGTGTACCAAGACGGAGATTGTAAATAGTGTTGATATTCATGTATAATTGTTTTAATTAATTCTTCTAAATCGTTTACTTCATCAATATATATAACAATTTCATTTTCTGAAGATGTATATTCACCTAAAAACTCATTATCTATTTCATCAAAACTAAGATGTGGTTGTACATACGAATGAAATTTACTTGCACCTAAATTATCCCAACACCAATCAAGAATCTCAACACCAATTTTTTCATGATTAGTATACCAATGAGAAAGATATAAATTCTTATCCATTTTTTTCAAGTTTTTTATCGTATTTTACCTTATATCTCTTATAAAGATTATTAACAGCCATCATCTGTTTCTTAGTTAAAGAACTTCTTTTAGTAGCCTGTCTAATAATAGAATTTATAAAAGGATAAGATCTATTGTATGGTGTATGAATTCGACCACCTTCAACAACTTCAATCATTTCTCTAACATTATTAAGTTTAGGAATAACAATTTTTTGCCATTCCAATTTCTTATTTAATTCTTTTGGTGTATTTCGTTTAATAATATTATGAATTGCTTCCAACATTTTATCAGTAATCTTCCTACCACTAACAAGAGCGTTATACATTGAAAGAACGAACTCATCTTTTTCACTACTCTTTATAATAAAATCGAGTTCTTTAATCTCTTTAGAATATAACTTCTTATTATTATCAATCCACTTTTTAACCGTTTCAGGTTTTGGATTTTTCCAATATCGTGGTTTCATTTGTTATCTCTCATCTACACCCTAATATAACACATTTATACTATACGGGTCAAGAGCTATTTTAGCTTTTTTAACCTTCATCTATACCACCTCGTTCTTGTACCCAAGTTGGTCTAACTTCATATTTACGTGCATGCCAATGTAAATGATCTAATACTCTCGATTGAACAGTATCTATATAAAACTTATTTTTTCCAAACCTTGTTTCTCCTGCTTCTAATAGTAACGCTTTCATAACATATTCGTCTGATTCTGGAATTTTCATAGTATGTTCTTTCCAAACCGCCATAGGAACAAAACAAGAATCACAATCCATGATTATAAAAAAATCATTCTCTATAAAAATATTTGTTTTTCTCTCTAATGTACATAATTCACAATCCATAGTGGAGTTGACAGGACTCGAACCTGCGGCTTCTTCCGTGCAAGGGAAGCGTTCTCCCAAACTGAACTACAACCCCTGAATAAATAGTGGGGATAGAAATTATATACCCATCCCCACATATTTTATTTCATTTAGAAACTTACAGAAATACCTGTATTAAAGTATCTTGGTGTTCCAAGAAATACTTCTGCATTGTGAGCTGCGTGAGTTTTACTACCATAGCTATTGTACTGACTATGATCTACAGCGTCCTGAACATATGTTGCATCTGTTGCGTTAAACACATGAGCGAATGCCTGTAGTTTATACCCACCAATTGAAGGTAAGTCATACGAAGCATGTAAATCAACTCTGGAATATCCAGGTGCCATCCACACTTGTTCTCTATCAGCGTCTGCATCTGAACCATCATACTCTCTTGCTCCAGGGCTCCAATCAGAATAATTATTATCATACTGATTATATACTGCTGACATTCTAAGACCTTTAATTGGTGTAAGAGTTGCACCTAAGACATACGCTGTCTGAGGCATATCACCTACATACAAACCATCCAATGCATAAGAATAAGGTGTAGTTGTCTGTCCGATAACTTGACCTTGTTCATTAAACTCATCTTCTTGATAGTTACCATCTGCATCACCAGCAAACTTCCAAGTACCAACACTTACTGAAGCATCTAATCTAAGTAAATCAAGAACTTGTGTAGTAGCTTCAACTTCAACACCCTTATGATTCTGATTTATACCACTAAGAAAGATAACATCAGTATCACCTGAACTACCTTGTCCAGATGTTACAGATTTGGTAAGGTTTCTATCTTTCCAATCTGTATTGTATGCACTAACTTTAACTGCTACGTTATTTGCACTATAATTAACGCCGGCTTCTGAACTGACGAACTTTTCATTTGTAGGATCTGACGCAACCGTACCATCAAAATAGATTACATTATCCATGATAGGTGGTTTCTCAACAATACCAAAGTTACCATAAACACTAATGTCATCAGTAACATCATACATTGCTCCACCTTTCCATTGTAAAGTAGAGATAGGATCTGCTACAATCTTCTCATCTGCTACTGTGAAATGGTCTTGGTATGTATACGCTATTTTAGATACTCCTACCATTCCATAAGTCGAAAGAGGGCCACTTGTATAATTTCCTTGAACAAATGTACCTAACCAATCAACGGTAGTTTCATTATGATAAGCGATTATATCACCTAACCCAACTCTCTTACCGTCTGGTGAATTATCATCAGCAAAGTCCATATAGAAATCACCGCCCATTAAATCACGAACTTCACGTGCGTGTTCAATGCCTGCTGTTCTCCAATCTATACCTGCTTGTAATTTAAGTTCATCACTTACATCAATATGCAGTTTAGAAATAAGACCATATGTATTCTGACGATTAATACTATTCCTCAAAATACCAACTGATTGACCAGTTTCTCTACTGATAGCTCTCTTGTCTACATACACTACATCATCTGTTCCAGAATTC
>CALBXV010000662.1 GCA_937890045.1 uncultured archaeon | reverse complement strand
CCATAATTTCATTTACAACATCCCACGGCGTTTCAATTGTATCTCTACTTGATTCAGTTAATCTAACTTCAAGTGATTCAATATAGTCGTGTCCTAAATCTCTTGTAGTTCCAGCTTTCATTGCATCATCAACAACCCTTTTAATACCATCATAGTCTTTATTCTCTAACATATCTACTGATTGCATTATAGCTGTTTTCAATGTTTGATTTTTACAAAAATCTAATGTTTCAGTTTGTACAAATTCTAAATCTGTAGCCTCTACATTTTTCCAAACTTCTCTTAACTTATCAACTACAGTTGATTTCAAAATATCATTTTCAATTTCATTTATCTTAACTTTTAAAACTTCAAGAGTTGGGTGTTTTTTATATTCATAATAATACTCGTTAATAACTTTAACCAACCATTTATTTGCATCACTATCAAACATAGTAGGATTTAAAATATCACTAATTGTCTGAATAAATTTTACATCACTCAACAGCGAAGATATAATTTTAGTTTGAAACGTTATTCCATATTCTGTTAAAGTTTCACTCATATGTTTTCTCAGCATAATTATTCAGTTGATTGAAATTAGTTGCTAACCAACTCGTTACATTTGGAAGTGACGTATACAGTTTATCTTCCATAAACATTGTTTGAAATTTATATTTTATTAATCTATTAATTGGTTCATTTACTCTTTTAGTTATTTTTGTTTTTGTAGAAGCAGATATATTAACATCTGATAACTGCATTAATTTATAATTTCTTTCTATAATTTCTTTTGAATCAGGAACTTCAGTAATAACATCATTTATATCAGCTATACTATTTTCCCTTAAAAACGGTAACTTTTTTTGAATTGTCTTTAATCCAAATCCCTTAACCCCTGGTATATTATCAGATTTATCACCATCTAAAACTCTATACCAAATTAAATTATGAGATGAAATACCATACTCTTCTAATACAGCATTCTCATCATACATTTTCTTTTTAGTTGGACTCCATATTTTTATTCTTTGATTAGCCAACTGTAAAAAATCCTTATCAGTTGACATAATAACAATCTTAGAATCAGTAAGTACTTGTCTGCTAATATAACCAATCGTATCATCTGCTTCAATATGATCAAATGATAAAGTTAAAAGTGGTAAAGTATCTAAATATTCTACACTACGTTGGAGTTGCATCAACATATTTTGTCGTTCATCATCCATTGATGCAAAATCATAACTTCTGTTTAAACGATATTTAGTTCTTTTTTTATCTTTATATTCTGGATAAAGTTTACGGCGTCGATCAGACCCACCCTTGCCATCAAAAACAATGATAACACGAGTAGGCCTAACCATATTAATGGTGTAACCAATACTCTTTAAAAAACCAACTATTCCACCAACGTGAATACCATCATCATTGGTAGTTGGTATAACACTAAACACTCTAATAAAAGTATTCAGGCCATCTACTATGAGTACTTTATCGTTAGGTTCTCGACCATTTATTTTACCGCCCTTAGATTTTATCTCTTCAAAAATTGAGAGATATTTCCTATTCATTTTCTAATACAACTACATCATCTATTCCAAAGTTCTTTTCATACTTCAGTATAATTTTATCACAAATTAATTGATAACAATGTTCTTTAAACTCTCCTTCTAAATATGTTGCCCAATCTTTAGATTGAAATTTAATTTCTTCTCCTTTATGATTTACCATAGTATACCAAGCACCACCTTGCTTTACCAATTTATGATCCTTTAATACTTGTAACCAACTACCTTTGTTATCAATACCTGTTTCAAAATATAACTCAAAATCAGCATGTCTCATTGGAGGCCCAAGTCTATTTTTAATAACTTGTGCTCTGATTTTTATTCCTACTGTATTTTTCTTACTATCTTTTATTTGTCCAAGATTTTTCAATCTTATTCGTGTTGACGCATGAAATGGTAATGCTTTTCCACCACTTGTTGTCCACGGATCACCGAACATTACACCAAGTTTTTGTCTTAACTGGTTTGTAAAGACAAGAGCTATCTTCTCTCTACCAATCATCTGTGTAATCTTTCTCATTGCTTTAGATATAATAATTGCTTTAGCAGTAGCCCAACCATCTTTATCAAAATCTGCTTCTAACTCTACTTTTGTAGTAGCACCAGCAAGTGAATCTACTAAAATAGTTACTAATCTATCCTTATCTGACTCTCTAACTTTTGCTACAATTTCTTCAATTGATTCAAAAACATCTTCAACTGTTTCTAAATGTAGATATAACATACTATCCACATCAATACCTATTGCACTAAGAAACTCAGTACTAACGGAAGTTTCTGTATCTATAT
>CALBXV010000661.1 GCA_937890045.1 uncultured archaeon | reverse complement strand
TTGAATTCTCTAGCAAAAACGTTTGGTCCTACACGTGCTGCATATCCATGTATTAAATATGATTTAATTATTCTTGTTATGTTTAATATGAAGTTGAAAATTTTCTGATTTAACTTCTTATGTCTCCATTTATCTATAATTCTTACTATATTGTCCTCAAATATTATTTCATTTTGATTTCTAAGTATTTTTGCGCCTTCTATAAAATTTTTAATAGTGAAATTAAAATTCTTTTCTCCCACATCTCCAAAATAAGTTTTCACATAACTATATTTTGCTGGTGGATATATTGACGCTCTTTTTTTTAATTTTTCGAATAAAAAATATTTAATTGGAAAATGTATATGGTGAAAAAATTTTCCATAAGCTATAAATTCTTCATTTAGTATTTCTTCTATAACTCGTTTTTTATATTCTGTTTCTACTTCTCTAAGAAATTCATCGCCTATTAATGGATAATAAGGGTTTAATAAACGACCTATAACAAATTCTCCTAATGATGCTCTTTTAGCATCATTTATTAAATCTTTCTCATTTACTATTAATGCTGATATATCTAATTCTTCATTTATATATCTATATTTTACTTTTGATTTATAATCTCTAAGAACTATTATTAAATCATAATCACTTTCTTCTCTTCCATATCCTGATACTCGTGAACCATAAACACATGCTGCTGTAATCTTATTATCTTCCACTATATTGCTAATTACTTCCAATATCTGTTTTGTAATTTCTTTGTTGAACATAATTTAATTTTTTACCTTTAACTAATTACTAAATAAATTCTTCTAGCGTTTCTTGTTTTTTCTTATTCTTTTCTTCGTTTTCTAACTTATCTAATTTTGATAAAATTTTAGGATCAAATTTACTATTCATTATTGTTGAAATCGGAATTCTTACAATATTCTGTTCTGGTCTTATAGTTCTTTGAGGCATTTTTTTTTCAATCCAATTTTTAATAGTTGTTTTATTTAATTTATTATCACTTAACCCGTTCCTAAATTTTTTTTCAACTATTTTAATCAATTTTTCATCGTTAAAAAGTTTTTTCGCGTCATATAATTCTTCTTGATCAATATATAACGATTCAGTTATTGTTGTTGATATCTCTCTAGTAATATCTAATCTACTAAATCTTCTTATAAGTTCTACATAGTGCATAAATTCATGTGCTAGTATACCAATAATTGTTGTTTTTAGACCTAAAGAAATAAGAGCTGCAGTTAATTCTATTCTAATTTCTATTTGATTATCTACTATAAATGGAATTGTTCTTGAATATAATATAGCTATTTCTCCAAACTCGGCTCTACTTTCAGATAATGTTAATGAGGGTTCTATGTAATATTTTGGATATCTTATTCCTGTTGTAGTTTCTATTAATTTAATTCCTTCTTCTACTACTTTCATTTTTTTTTTAATTTTTTCTTGTAATTTCTCAGATATTAACTTTTTATTTTTATTATCTGCCATTTTATATAGTGGATTCATCTTTTATTACCTATTTTTTTATTTTGATAATATTTTGTGGTCTAAATTTGTGTGCGTTAATTCTATAAAAGTTTCTGTGTTATTTACTCCATCAATAACTGCTATTTTTTTTACTATTGTTTTGTGTAATTGATCCAAATTCTTACATGCTATTCTAACAAGTAAATCAAATCTTCCTGAAACTTCTGAAATCCCTATCGTTTCCCTGTTTTTTTTTAAATTATCAATTACTTCCTTGGTTTTTCTTGTATTAATATTTATTCCTATTATTGCATGAACATTATATCCAAATACACTATTGTCTATTTTAATTGTAAATTGTTTTATAATATCGTTCTTGACTAATTTATCTAGCCGATTATAAATAAATGACTGATTTAAATTAGTTTTCTTTGCTAATTTAGGTATTGATATATTTGCATTATCACTTAACTCTTTTAATATTATTATATCTATTTGATCAATTTTTTTCATATTATATCATATCTACTGATGTTTACTATAAAGTAATTAATAAATTTAAAATAGTTTAATTAAAATTATGTAATGTGTTTATTGATGAAAGCTATAATATTAGCTGGTGGTTTTGGTAAAAGACTTAAACCACTTACTGATTCTAATCCTAAATCACTAATTAATATTTTAGATAAACCAATTATATATTGGCAAATACAATGGCTTAGGAATTATAAAATTAAAGATTTTATTATTTGTGCTGGTTATATGAAAGATAATATAATTAACTATCTTGGTGATGGCTCAAATTTAAATATTAATATCGAATATTCAATTGAAGATACGCCTTTAGGTACTGCTGGGGCTCTAAAAAACTGTGAGAATCTAATTGATGATAAAAATGAAATTCTTGTATTAAACGGTGATGTTATTACAAATATAGATCCTATTAATTTAATTAAAGAAATAAATAATAATATTTTATGTTCAATGGCAGTAGTTCCACTTCAAAGTCCTTTTGGTATAGTTAACTTCACAAAAAATTCTATTGTTACTGGTTTTAAAGAAAAACCTCTAATTTCTGATTATTGGATTAATGCGGGTGTTTATTCCTTATCTAAAAATCTTTTTTCTCATCTTCCTCAACCTGGAAGTTTAGAAAATGATGTATTTCCAAAATTAGCTAATAATAAAAATCTGAAAGTTATAAAATATGATAACAAATTATGGAAATCTATTGATTCTCATAAAGATATTGAAGAAGCTAATTTGAAATTTACTGATTTTATTTAAAAAACATTTAATTTCTGATCTCTTAAAATTATATTTATTGTAATTTTAACACGTCTGCCTTAGTCACTATTCCAACTATTTTTCCTTTTTTAATTACTATTATAGCTTGATAAAATTCTAATAGATTATATGTTATCTCAATTGGAGATTCATAACTTACTACCGGAAACGGATCCTCCATTAAATCACCTATTATTGAATTTTTTAATTTCTCTACATTACCACTTTTTTCTATTAATTTCATAATCTTCTTATCAGTTATTGATCCAACTTGTGTTTTATTATGAATTATTGGTAATTGTGAAATTTCATTATCTGTCATTAATTTAATAGTGTTCTTTAGTGTTTCTTCAGATTTAACTAAATAAATCTTCTTAGTCATTACTTGATTTATTTTTACCGATCTCTTCAATTTTTCTTTATCTATACTATCAGAAATTTTTTTAACAGTTCTATATGTTGGATCAACCTTAGTAGCTTCTATCTTAGCTATTAATGATTGACTTACTCCAGATATCTCTGATAGTTGATTCTGCGTCATTCCAAGTCTCTTTCTAATTTTTCCAATATCTTTTGGATCTAACATTTTGATCTATTTTATCTGTTAATAGATTCTCTAGCTAATTTTGCGCCATCAATTAGTGCTTTAATTTTGTTAAATGATGTTTCACGACTTCTTGTTCTTAATCCACAATCTGGGTTAATATAAATTTTTGTTGGATCGTCAATTATTTTATTAGCATATAAAATTCTGTCTTTAACTAAAGCTGACGATTCAATTTCATCAGTATGAACGTCTACTACTCCTAACCCAATTTCACCTGAATAGTTATGCTCTTTAAATAATTTTAATGATGAGTATCCAATTCTTTTTTCATCTTCTAAACCTTGAAGTTTTGTATCTCTATTAGCAAATTCTAATAGAAATTGATCTATTTTTAAATCTAACATAGCAGGTACTAATGACCTATAATTATTTCCACTATAGCATATGTGTATTCCAAAATGGCAATTTAATCCTTTTATTGACTCGTTTATAGACTCAATGAATATATCCATTTCTCCTGGATGTGTAGTGGCTGCCGGTTCATCAATTTGAATTCTTTTCGCTCCATTTTTTATCAGATTTTTTATTAAAGGACGTACTATTTCTCTGGATATTTCTAATAAAAATTCTCTCTTGTCTTTATAATATTCATTATATGACCAATCTGCTAATGTATATGGGCCAGTAATTGGTATTTTAATTTCTTTTTTAGCATTTTGTTTTACAAATAAAAATTCATCTAGATGAAAATTGTTAATATATCCAACTTTTTCTATACATCTAGCTTTTCGATAATATTTGTTATCCCATGATCTTATTTTACCTGTAAAAGTAAATCCTTTAACATTTCTAATTGGGTGCTCATACATTTCTATTCTACGTGTCTCTCCATCATAAATTATGTCTAAACCATATTTTTCAAATAAATATATGTTAAGTAACGCTAAATCATTTCTAGTAATTAAATTATTTTCAACTGTACTATTTTTATCTCTTA
>CALBXV010000660.1 GCA_937890045.1 uncultured archaeon | reverse complement strand
TAACTTTGATTTTTGATTTATACAATAATTTTAATGTTAATATTATTTCAGCTAATGATGTTATTCCCACTCTTTCTCCAACACCATTTATTGTTGTATGTATCTGACTAGCTCCAGCTTCTAAACCTGCTAAACTATTGGCCAGCGCTAATCCTAAATCGTTATGACAATGTAAATCAATTGGTGTTTTTATCCATTGTTTTACTAATTTTATTAAATTATACATTCCATTTGGTCTTAAAACTCCTAATGTATCTGGTATACTTATTCTATCTACTTTTAATTTTGCTGCTTGTTCACACATGACTTTTAAAAATTCAGGATCTGCTCTACTTGCATCTTCCATCGTGAATCTAAGTTTTAATCCATGACTTTTTGCATATTCTATTGCTTCTATTGATCTTTCTAATGTTTTTTCTCTTGTGGTTCTTAGTTTATATTTTAAATGAATATCTGATACTGAGTGATACATTGCTATGTAATCTGCATTACATCTTAACGCTATGTCTATATCTTCTTTTAAAGCTCTATTATGTAATACAATTGTGGCGTTTAACCCTGCTTTTAAAATTTTCTTACATGATTCTTCATGTTCATTTGATATTATTGGACTAATTTCTATTGCATTAACTCCAAAATAATCTAACATCCATGCTAATTGTATTCTTTGTCTTAATGTGAAATATATTCCAGGTGATTGTTCTCCTTCTCGTAGCGTAGAATCTAGAATTGATATGTTCTCTATTCTTTTTTTATCTAAATTATATTCTTCTGCAAATTTATTTGTGTTTTTTAAATCTAACATATTATTTTATACACTAAAGTATTAGTGAAAAACACTATATATATAAATTTTTACACTAATTAACGCTATATTCTTAGTGTAATTCTCTTAAAATTATTATAGTATTTGAATCTGCCACTCCATCAATAGTTCTTATTTCGTCTATGCAACTATTAACTTCATTTATATTATCCGCAGATAGAATAGCAATTATGTCATATTGTCCAGTTATTTCATATATTATTTCAACACCGTTAATTGATTTTAGCAGTTCAGCTATTTTTGGAGCTAAAGATGATGGGTTTACTGATATTAATGTAATTGCTTTAGATTTTTGTTCCTGATTTATCTCTATAGTGAATTTTTTAATGACACCATTTTGTTTTAAAGTCAAAATTCTGTTTCTGATTGCTGTTTCAGATAATTTAATTTTCTTTTTTATCGAAGTTACTGATGTAGATGAATCTTCTTTTAAAATATCTATTATTTGTTTATCTATTTTATCCAATTTATCAAGCAAGATAAATAATCGTGAATTTTAATATAAATATTATTTTTTATTAGTTCAAATAATCTTTAATTATGGTTTTTATTCTTCTAAATCTGTTAAAATTTTATCAATTATCTTACATACTTTAATTATCTGTTCATTTGTAATAGTTAAAGGCGGTAACAATCTTATGTTGTTTTTACCTGAATATAATAAAATCACTCCATTTTCTAAGGCTTGGAGTAATATCTCTCTAATGTCAAATTTCATTTCTATTGCTAACATTAATCCCATTCCTCTAATTTCTCTTATTGATTTATGATTATTTTTTAATTTATTTAATTCAGTTTTAAATAATTCTCCTTTCTTTTTTGCGTTTTCTATAAGATTATTCTTTGTCATATATTCTATAGTTGCATTACCTGCTGCACAGGATAATGGGTTTCCACTAAAAGTACTTGAATGATCACCTATTCCTAAACAATTCATTATTTCTTCTTTTCCAATTGTTGCGGATATTGGTAATCCACCTCCTAATCCTTTAGCAGTACATATTATGTCTGGTATTATATTCCAGTGTTGGAATGCCCACATCTTTCCTGTTCTACCAAATCCTGATTGGATTTCATCACATATCATTAGTATATTTTTTTTATTACAGATTTGTCTTACTTTGTTTAGAAATTCTTTTGGTGCTACATGTATTCCACTTTCACCTTGTATTGGTTCTAAAAGTATTGCAGCTGTCCTTTCAGTAATTAATTCTTCTAGTCTATCTTCTTTTCCAAACGGTGAAAATTTTATATCCGGAAGTAATGGTG
>CALBXV010000659.1 GCA_937890045.1 uncultured archaeon | reverse complement strand
AAGAAGAACTTAAAGCAATTGATGATGAAAATGAAATAATTTTTGAAGATGCTAATAAATATCTCTTTCCTTCCTTAAATGGTAAGATAGGATATGATAAAGCATCTGATTTAACTTCTGTGGGGGTTAGAGATAGTTGGGGATATTCAAAGGGATATTATTTAAGCACTTCATTCTATAATGATCAAAATAAAATAAAGGATAGGATGGCAAAAATAGCGGGAGTTGGACGAGACAGTGTTGATACCCTTAAGAACCGACATACATATGCAACCTTACATCATGAAGGTGTACCCGGACATATAACTGGTGTAGATAAAGTAAGACTTAGAAAATGGATGGGACATCTAAAAGATAGTAACACCATAGATGGTTATATTGAATTTTCAAGAAGATTAGGAGAAGAAAGTGCTAGAAAAGTGAGTGCCTTATTTGGTGAGGAATCTAGAGATTATAAACCAATAGAAGTGTCACGACTAGTACTTCAAAGTACTGAATTTATGGAGGCTAAAGAGGAAGATGCGGCTCAAAGAGGTGAAAAAAGATTGCCACCTACGAATAAAGAAATTGAGGAAGCTGTAAAAAGGAGAGTAAAAGAATGGACTCCTACGCGAGAACAAATAGAAAATCTTGAAGCACAACAAAACGAAAAAGGTATTAAAATAAAAAGAGATACCAACACAAAATTACATCGTCGTAGAGCGGTAATAGAAAGAAATGAAAAACGAAGGAAAAAAGAACAATCGAAGACAGAAACAATAGAAGTTGGAATAGAACCAATACGATCAGAAATACTTGGAATGGAATTAAATGATATACTTCTTTTAGATCAAGTTCAGATAGATGAACTAAATTTACAAGAGACTGAATTTCTTTTGAATAAACTTAATAATGAAGAAAGACTTGAAGAATATCATGCAATGCAGGATGTTTATGCAGGGAGACTTATGGAATCACTTGATCCTAATTCTCCTACCGCGTTTGGTGATGATAATGTAATTGAGGAAGCTGTAAAAGGTTTCCATCCAAATCTTTTATATAAAACCATGACGATGGGAAGTACGATGAGATGGATCAAACATATGCTTGGGGGTGATAAATTACTTAGCCCCGAAGAACAGGCTCCATATACAGAAGCTTATAAAGAAGTACTGCAAGATATGTCAGGTTCAGAAATGGCACAAGCTGCTTGGGCAAATGCTAGAGGGTTCGCTATGCCTCACCGGATTGGTGAAAAATATTCAGAGGCGCGACCAGCCTTATTGGTTGGAGATTATATGCGACGGCTGCGTGAGCTGACACAGACTAATCTACTTAGTACAGAAGGAGTCCCTGATTTCTTAAGACAGTCGAAAACCCAAACAGCTAACATTGGTAGGTTTAGTCTTATTATAGAAGAGTTGTCCAAACTTAATCCTCCAAAAGTAAATGAGGACGGTACTCCTTCTAAGATTCCACAGATTATAGAAATAATAGAGAACAATGATGGTAGTGCGTCTATTGTAATACCCACATATGATTTATTATTAGAGTGGACTAAGAATAAAGATGGTGAAATTGAATATGAACTAGATGAAAATGATAAACCAATGGAAGCTTATCATCATGGTGAAAAGAGTTTAAAACTTTTTCTTAATTCCTTGGGTGTAAAAGAAGGTGGGGCAACACTCCAACCCGGAGAAACAGTTAGTCTTACTGCAGAAGAATATAATGGTTATAAGGCTATGAGAAGAGGTTACAGTAATGCACTTGATGCAAATGCTGTTGGGGTTATTACAGGAATTTTAGCTGGTAGTCCGATGATAGAGTTCGATTATGATAAGAATGAAGTAACTGAAGTAAAAATAACAGAAGAAGATACCTTTGATTCATTGGGAGATAAATTATGGGACTCTGTTTTAAATTATTTACTACTTCAAAAGAGTTATATAGAAGATTTTGAAAAAACCATAGTAGAAGCTACAGGACAAAATAAAGTATATACCAGATTTCTTGAGGATGGTAAAGAAGAACAGGTTGCTTTACCTGACTTTGAAACTTTAAAAGGTAATATAGATGAAGCAATAAGTAAAATAACTGAATTTAGAAGCGAGAATAAAAGACCTTCAGCAAAAGTATCCAATCAAATAAGAGATCAGCTTGGAGAAATGGCTGGACAATTAAATATACTATACGAAGAGAAAAATAAAACATTTGAAAAGGACAAATCTAATTTACCTCCAAAGGATCTAAAAAGATCCGAACAAAGGGTAGTTGCTCTAAAGAATACTGTGAATAATATTGGTGCTTTACAGCTTGTTCACGATACCATAAGTCATAAAAAATCTAATCCATATTATATATCTCATCAGAGGCGTGGTAAGTATATGTTCTCTGTAAAGTATGAACATGAAGATGGTACCATACAGACATTGATGGTTGAGAATGAAGATCCTCAAGTTGGTGATGTTGCGTTGCGAAAATATGGTGGACAAAAAAGACTAGAAAAACGCAAAGCTGAAGTCACACAACAATTGATAGATCTTGGTTACGATATGGATCGTATACAAGTTTCAAACGTGCAACCACAAACACTAAATGAAATCAAAGAGTTTATCTCTAACCAAGAAATACCAGTTCTTGAAAGGTTAGCTGCAGCTTATGGTTTTGAAGATGAACCAACTGTTAGTAGGTTTATAGATAATATAAGTAATTTAGCTAGTTCAGCTGGTGCTGGTAAGATTCTTATGAGAAGGAAAAGGGGTAAACGTGGTCGCCGGGATCCTTTGTTAGGCCATGCTACACCTGAAAATATAGGGAATTTTGCAGCCAAACAATTTATTGATTACGTAACAGCTGTTTCTAATGCTGTTTCATCTAATGTATTTCGTAAAGCACGACAAGAAATTCTGACTAAACTACATAAAGTAAATCCGGAATTAGGAAAATACATGGATAACTATTTTAAATATATCAGATCACCAGAAGATATGAGTGGAACTATAAAATCTATTACATTCCATATGACTATTGGTTTCAATATAAGCTCGGCTTTGGTTAATGCATCTCAGACATGGATCATTACTGCTCCTCTCTTAAAGATGATAGTAGGTTTTGGTCATTCTCCCTTGTTGGTTACACGTACATTATTAAAAGCCTTTAGAGATGCTATACGTTTAAGTGAAAATAAGATGAAAAATCTTGATACATATGGTTTTAATTTCAACTACGATACAATGCCAGAATCTGCAAAAGGAATCACGACTGAAGCAGAATGGAATAATCTTAAAAGACAATATCACGAAGGAATTATTCAGGCTATCAATAATCTTGAACAAGGCAGTAATATGAGAGAACAATTATCGTACGTAGAAAATAAGTTTAAGGGTGAGTGGGGTAAAGCATTTGCAAATGTCATAAAAGCCAGTGCATATATGTTTGGTTTTATTGAGCAAGTAAACCGTATTACAGCCTCACTCGCTGCCCACCGTCTTGCTAGTAGTTCAGACGAGATGTTCCAGAAATTTAAAACCTTTACTAAGGATCAAACTATATATTCCGCTGAAGAATTTACGTTAGCTACTGCTACAGATATGTTGGTGTTTAAATCACAGTACCTGATAAGTAAAGAAAATCGACCCCAATACTTTCAGAATCCGGTTGGTAACGTTATGACACAGTTCATGCCTTACACAATAAACACACTAAGTCTTTGGGCACAAGCTCTTCAAATGACGATGGGGCGTGGAGCAACAGCTAGAAAAATGTCTGCTGAACAGAGAGCTGTTAATAGAAAATCTGGAAGTATATTACTTGGAAGCTTGTTACTTGGCACAGTTTTTGTCGGGGGTGCAATGGGAATGCCGTGGGGGGATAACCTTAAACAGATAATAAAACATGCATCCAAAGCTGCTGGTGGATATGGTTTTGATATTGAAGATGGTATGAGAGAATTATTGGCAGACATGGGAGCAGGAGAAGCTTCGATTGATATGTTAATGCGTGGCGCACTCAGTAGAATTACTGGTGTTGATATATCAAAACGTATGGTTATTAATGAAATAGTTCCGTGGGATCTAATACGTGGTGATCTATCTGTAGCTGCTGGCCCAACAGGTGCTGTATTTGTAGACTCTATGAGAAGAGCTGGAAACGCTTTCTTTGATTCTAAGGAAGGACAAAGGGTAATGCCAGCTGTAAGATTTATTTCTAGTGCTTTACCTATAGGTGCTAGAAATATGATAGATGCTTCGATAGCTATATGGGATCCCTCCGAACCAGTGAGAACACATTCGGGTCGGGTTATTTTACCAAATCGAAAACTGAATACATTAGAAAATATGGTTCGTATTATAGGATTTTCTCCTCATACTCTTCGTCAAGAACGTTTAAAGAACCAACTTATCAATCATCTTAATATGTCTGCTTCTTCCAAGAAGGAATATTATTTTAGTCAACTTGCACGAATAGGAGAGAAAAAAAGAATCTTCTATGAAGCAGGGGATATGGATAAATATAAAGAAGCTACTAAGATTCAGGAAAATCTTTTGAGAGATATCGGAAAACTTAATAAGGAAGCGATGGAAGAGGGTCGTCCTCAACATCTTATTAAACTAACCGAAAGAACAATGCTTAATCGTGCTCTCCAAGAACGATTTGGTATAGCATCAGAACCAGCTGCAAGAAAAAAAGTTAATAAGTTGGTAAGAGGATTAGTAACTGAAAAGACTATGAGTAGAAAAGGATATTAATTTTTTCCTCTTGTATATATATTGAAACTATCCTAAACTAGCATTTTTAACCACCAGTAAATAAGTATAACCATGACTACTACTCAGCAGAACCACATCTTTATAGGGTGGGACAACCGCGTAGCTCTATCATCTGTTGTTGC
>CALBXV010000658.1 GCA_937890045.1 uncultured archaeon | reverse complement strand
AATCAAAAGAAATTTTTAGTAAAGCTATTAATGTTTTACCTTCTGGCTGTACATCTAGTATACGTGGTTATCCTGTTTATGATCCTCATCCAATATATATTGTATCTGGTTTAGGATCTAAAATATCTGATGTTGATGGTAATGATTATGTTGATTATATTAATTCTATGGGTGCTATAATTCTTGGTCATTGTAACTCTGAAATTACTGATGCTGTAATTAATCAAATTAAATTGGGTACAATGTTCGGTACTACTAATGAATTAGAAGTTAAAGTAGCGGAAAAAATCAAATCTCTTGTTCCTTCTGCAGAAATGATTAGATTTGCTTGTTCAGGTAATGATGCCGTAATGTATGCTGTTAGAACAGCTAGAGCATATACTGGAAAAAATCTTATAATAAAATTTGAAGGACATTATCATGGTTATAGTGATTCAATTTCTGTAAATTTTCAGACTACTCCTGAACAATGGAAAGATAATGGTCCTTCACCTATTGTTCCTATGACTCCTGGTATAGTTCCTGATTCTATGAAATATACCATTCCATTACCATGGAATAATATTGAATTGCTTGAAAAGACTATAAAAGATAAAGGTAATGAGATTGCTGCTGTAATTACTGAACCTATTATGTGTAATGGTGGACTAGTTTTTCCTAATCCTGATTTTATTAAATCACTAAGAAAAATAACTGAAGAAAACAATATAGTTCTTATTTTTGATGAAGTAATTACTGGTTTCAGAGTTGCTAAGGGTGGAGCTTCAGAATTTCTAGGAGTTAAACCAGATTTACATACTTTCGCTAAGGCTCTTGCTAATGGTTATCCTTTAGCTGCATTTGGTGGAAAATCAAAAATTATGAAAAATATTAAACCTGGCGGTATATTTCACGGCGGTACTTATAGTGGTAATCCTCTTTCATTAGCTGCTGCATACGCTAATTTAACTGAGTTAACAAAATTAGGTGAAAAAGGTTATGAACAATTTTATAAAATAGGTAACTATCTTATAGATGGACTTAAAAAAGAAGCTGAAAAACTAAATCTACCATTTCATATTCCTGGTTTTGCTGGTTTCTCTGTTATGCATTTTACTAAAAATAAGAAACTTAGTGATTGGCGTTCAGTTACTACTTCTATTGATAAAGAAAAATTCACTAAATTTGCATGGAAAATGTATAAAAGAGGGTTTTATTTCCATCCAGATCCAATTGGAAGAATTATTCCATCTTTCTCACATACTTATGAAAATGTTGATAATACTGTGAAAAATTCTGGTGAAGTGTTTAAAGAAATAATCTGATTGATTTTATTCTATTGTAAATACTCTTCTTGGGTTATTAATTAATATCTGATTTATTTGTTCTTGTGTTATACCATTTTTAATTAATCTTGGAACTATATTTTTTGGTATGTGATTTAACCCATATCCTCCAAACATACTCCATCTTGTTTTCCAGCATATATCATGTGAAATTAATATTCTATCTAATAATCCTTCTTTTATTAATTCTTTAATAAGTAAAATTCTTCCATTATCATTTGTCATTGGAAAATCTGAAAGAGGATAAAATCCTTCAGCTCCAAATAAATCTAATTCAATATAACAATCAAATTTTGATATATCCCTTAAATCTTCAATTCTGTTTATTGTTCTATCAATATGACACATAATTACTTTATTCATTGTAGTGTCTCGTTCTTTTAATAATCTTAGTATTTCAATTGGTGCCTCTCTGTTTCTTCCTGGATGTATTGATAATGCAGCTCCTGTTTCAAGTTGAGCTAATGCTGCTCCTCTACAAACTTTCTTCTCATTTTCATGCCATGGGTATGTGTTTCCAATTTCTCCAATAAAACCTGATCTAATCTCAGTTCCTGGTATTCCTTCTTGTATGTCCAAAACTATTTCATTTGCTATATCTTTTTCTTTTTTCTCACTCATGTTACTAGGATGTGATTGTTGGACATAATATCCTGATCCACAAATTATGTTTACGCCTGTTTTACTAGAAATTTTATTTAACGACTTTGGAGATCTCATTATTCCTAAACTAGTGCAATCTACAATAGTTTGACCACCAGATTCTTTAAATTTCTCTACCTCAATAATTCCTAATTCTTCATTATTTGTTAATAAATTCTCAAAATTTGTATACGGATCATATAATATTGATCCTAAATTTTCCATTTTTATTGGAATTTTTTTAGGATTACCTTTTGAATCTTTCTCACCATGATACATTAAAGTAAAATCTATTAGTAGATGTTCATGTGATAATGTTAAACCCATATCTTCTGGTTCTATCAATCCAGTTACAGTGATTACTTTTTTAGAATCTTTTGACATTATCTTATAATATGTCAAATATGTTATAACTTTTTGTAAAAATATTTCTAAATTTAAAACGCCGTCGGACAGACTTGAACTGACGACCATCTGATTAACAGTCAGGTGCTCTACCACGCTGAGCTACGACGGCATTATTTAAAATAAATGAATTGCGTGCTATTATATGTTTTTATATTACTTTTCGTTCAAGATTCTTATGTCAAAAAAATATTTTGCCATATTTTTTCTTTTGATATTTATCTTTAGTCCACCACTAGTTTCATTTGCATCTTATCATACAAAAGCTATTGATAATCTAGTAGTTGATTTTACACCTATTCCTACAGGTGTATGGCCATTAGATAA
>CALBXV010000657.1 GCA_937890045.1 uncultured archaeon | reverse complement strand
CATTCATTAAAATATAACCAGAAGATACATCTTGAATATTACTCATAAACCAAAAGTCTACCGCTTCATCTGCAGTATTCTTATTGTCGCCCACAACATGAAAATCTTGATTTAATTTTATTGGAAATGTATGAATTCTACTACCTACAGCACCCGTAACACTTGGATTACCATTTACCCTATACCTATACCATTCACTCGTAGAACCATATGGACTTTCTACTAATAAAACTATATAACTACCTTTGTCAAACAAACTATATAATGCATCATGACCAACATTATCTGACCCTGATTCATGTATTACTAATGTATCTGCATATCTTTTATTTGTTGTAGTTAAATGAGTACTACCACTCGTAATTTTATATTTACCTGCCGCATTTACAGTTGAAACATTATATTGGTAAGCAAATTTTCCAGCAAAATTAGTTCCTTGAGCATATTTCCCAGTAGATACTATTACTTGTCCTTCTTGATATGGTCTCGCTGTAGAAACAAGTCCCGCTAAAAATTCCATATCGGTATTTACCTTAGTAACTGCGGCTCCATCAGCATGAACTGTTGGAAGAGTATCGTGGTAATCTCGTATTACAACTAATGTCCCAGAAGCTTCAGTTCCTGACCCAGTTATACCAGTTATTTTCATCCGTTCTTCGCCTATACTAATAATATCTTGTACAGCTAAAGATCCAGTAGTGTTTATAAAAATTGAAGCTGAAGCTCCAAAGACAGGTGTACCTGAAGTATCAACTAATCCAATTGATCCACTTATAACACCTATAGAACTTGATATCTGAGAAGGCCCTATACTACCATAAGCACGACCAACATATAATTCACCAGCTATTCCATCAGGGTCAAGTGGTGGCATATCTTCACCACTACTTGCAGTACCCAAAGAAGCTGTTAAATATGCAAGAGATGGATCTTCACTAAATCGTTTGGATCCCGTCACATATAAATATTCTACTGAAAATCCAGCGTCATCTACGGCTTTAACTTTTAAAATTTCACCTCTTGAAAATCCAGAGGCATTTGCCACACTCATAGTAACATCGGTTGCCGATACGCTTGAAGATCCAGCAAGTACTACACTAGCACTTTTTAATGATTGTAAAGTAGTTGAATTTGCAACCATCAATTGACCACCTACAACATTAACAGTTTCCTTTTCAAAAACAGTAGTTCTCAAAGTTCCTCTAATTCTCATATTCTCAAACTCTGCACTACCATTTCCAAGTGAAGACATTCTAAAACCTTTTAATCCACTAACAAACCCTGCAGTTTCTATTCTAGATTCTGAAACATTAGATTGTAAAATTAATCCATCTTCTCCACCGTCAAAATCAT